>JANPGC010000176.1:0-17527 GCA_031423755.1 Phyllobacteriaceae bacterium
CGATTTCCTGGCCAACGGCGAGCGTGTAGTTGACGCTGGCGTAGACCCGGTCCGCGCCGCCGCCGACCGCTTCGATGACCGTGTCGAGCGCGTTGTCAACTGCGTAACTGTCACTGCCGCCAAGCCCGGTCATGGCGTCAATGCCGCCGCCGCCATTGAGCACATTGGCGCCAAGGTTGCCGATCAGCGCATTGTTGAAGGCGTTGCCGGTCAGATTGATGGCAGACATGCCGGCGTTGCTGCTGGTCGAAAGCGTTTCGATCTCCTGAACGGCGGCGAGCGCATAGCTGACCGACGCATAGACCCGGTCCGCCCCGCCGCCGACCGCCTCGATCACCTGATCCAGCGCGTTGTCGACGCCGTAGCTGTCATTGCCGCCAAGGCCGGTCATCGTGTCGGCATTGCCGCCGCCAGTCAGCACATTGTTGCCCGCATTGCCCGTGATAGACTGGGCAAACTCGTTGCCGGTCAGATTGAGATTTGCGTTGCCCGCGGCATTGGCGGTCTCCAGAAACTCGATGTTGTCGCCAACGCCAAGCACAAACGACACGCTCGCCCGCGCCCGGTCCGCCGTGCCGCCGCCGACCGTTTCGACAATGTTGTCGCTGCTGGTGTTGATGATGTAGGTGTCATCGCCAAGCCCGCCGGTCAGCGTGTCCGAGACATTGTCTATGCCGCCGTTGAGGATGTCGGCAAAATCTGTCCCGGTGATCGCATTCACGCCAGCGTTGCCGAGGATCGTCAGGCCGTTGTTGACATCAGCGACATCGAGATTGAGCGCGGTGGTTCCTGCGGCAAGCTCGACAATCTCCACCCCCGTCACTTGGTTGCTCAGCTGAAGCAAAGCGCCCGCTACGGTCGAGGTGAAGCGGATCGTGTCCGTGTTGGTGCCGCCGTCGATAGTGTCACCGTCGAATTCAGCCTGCGAGGCGATCAGGAAAATGTCATTGCCGCCGCTGCCGCGCAGGACGTTGGCGGCAGCGTTGCCGATGATTGTGTCGGCGGCGCTGGTGCCGATCAGGTTTTCAAAGCCCTGCATGGTGTAGGCAAAATTGATTGGGTCTGTTGCAACGCCCGTCGCAAGATCAAAAGTGAACGACTGGCTGACGCTTGACCAGTCGATCAGATCGGTGCCGTTGCCACCGAAAATCCTATCGACGGAGCCGCCGACAACCATAATGATGGTGTCATCGCCGTCATGACCGTAAACATAGCTCGCGTTGCTATCAGCGGTGAAACTGTCATCTCCAATCGTGCCGATCTGGTAATCGGGGTTGTAGTCACCGGTGGTGGTCGCGTCGCGGACGTCGAGGATTTCCATCCCGATCTCGCCATTTGCGCGCAGGAAGGTCAGCGCGATGCGGCCGTCGGCAAGGGTCACGGCGTCGAGATTGCTGAGCGCGAGGCCCGAGGCAAAATCGAACGCCACCCCGACCGGGGCGCCGCTGGAATCATAGCGCCGGGCGTAAAGCACGGTGTCGGCGTTGTCGTCCCAGGCCACGATGAAGCCGCCATCCGGCAGGGGAACGACCACCGACTGCGCGTTGGTGTTGAACGGGTTGAAGTCCGTGACGGTGGCCGTGCCGCCGACCGTTGCGCCCGCTGCGGTGAAGATCTGGAACTGGATCAGGTCGCTGCCGGCGTCGGTGCTGGTCCAGGAGATGACGAAGCCGCCGCCGGTCAGCGCGGTGATGGCTGGTTCGCTGTCGTTTTCACCATCGCCCAATGTCGAGGGGACGGTGGTTATCGGCAGCACATCGCTGCCGGTACTGCTGATGATGCGGTAGGTAATCGCGCTTTCGGCGGTCGCACCGCCGGTCCGACTGGCGATGACATAGTTGCCGCTGGTTTCCAGCACCGCCACCACCGGGTCGCCGTCAAACGACGACGTGTCGATCAGGCTGATCTGGTTGCCAAGGGTGCCAGCGACAGGGTCGTAAATCCGCCCGACGATCCCGCAGTCTACCGCTGCCTCCTCGTTCCGCCAGACGGTCAGGATCGACGTGGCCGAGGACGAGGCGATGACCGGGTCAAAGCCGTCGGGCAGGACGTTGGGGGTCACGAAATCGATGTAGACTGCTTCGCTCTGCAGGACGGTGCCGATGGCGTTGAAGGTATGCAGCCAGATGTCGTGGTAGCCGGGCTCGCTGCTCTCGAAGGCGACGGCGAAACCGCCGTCGGCAAGGGCCGTGATGGCGGGGTTGGATTGCGGAAAGTTGCTCGCATTTACGTTGATCAAGAACTCGGCCCCGACCGGCACGCCTAGCGGATCGAAGATCTGCCCGATCAGGTCGCTCCCGGCGGGCGAGCCAACGCCGCTGTCGTCATCCGACTGCCAGACCACAAGGATGTCGCCGTTGGTCAGCTGGGTGATGACCGGGGCGGTCTGGTTGCCGGTGGTGGTCAGGTTGACAGTGAACTCGTCGAGCCAGGTGACGGGGCCCAGGGCACCGATACCCGCATAATTCACCACCGACAGCCGCTCGGCGTCGCTGAGGCCCGCAAGCAGGCCGGGGTTGAACGTAAAGATGCTGGGGTTGTTGAGGATGGCAAGATCGCCGTTGGCTTCCACGGTCGCCGTGCTTTGCGTGGCGAACTGCAGCAGGCTCTGGGTCTCGCCCGGTTGCAGGGTCAGGGTGTGGGTGACGGTGATGAGACTGCCCCCAACCGTCACGCTGGTCGGCTGCAGCGACCCGTCGCCAAAGGCCTGCATCACCGCAGAATCGGCGCCCACCGTGTTGGCGTCGTCGGTCACCAGGATTGTGTCCGCCGTGGTCAGCAAACCGTCGCCGCTGGATTCGCCGGTGACCTGCAGTGCGGTGTCGGCCCCGCTGTTGGTCAATGTTTCAACGGTGATGGTGATGACGGCACCGGTGGTGTTGGTGAAACTGTCGAGAAAGCGGGCAAAACCGGAAGGCGCAATCGTGGCGTCGCTGACCAGGATCGACCGGCTGACGGTGATGCCGCCGGCCAGCACCTGTGTCATGTTCGCCTCTCGGCCGTTTTCGCCGACCGAAAAGTCGCCGCCGACACCAACGCCGTTCACCCGCAATTGCATGCCGCCATCGAAGGCGTCGTTGGTGCCGTCGAAGATCGAGAGGTCGCCGGTGCCGCCGGAGACGATGTCCCACAGGAAACCTTCACTGTCCGTCAGATTTATGGAATTGGGCATGCTGCGAACTCCTTCAGATGTAAAACAGTCTCAAACCTGAGCGGGTAGCCCAAGCCAGTTCAGCAAATCGCTTCTCCTCTGGCCATCAGGCAATCACCTGATTGCCTGTCGGGAACCGGCACCGCGAGGACAGAATGACGAAACGGGAAAGACTTGAAAAAGCATCGCGAGGGCGCGCGTTGTTTTTCCTGGAGCAGCACTGAAAACTTCGCGCGCCACTGTGCCGCAACGAATTTGATGCCATCCATTGATCTGGTGACAATGATTGCCGTCATGGTCGTCTCCAGCTGCATGGTTCACACTATGCACCAGAAGAAGTGACGGAGCCCCCCGGCGCGTCTTCCCTTGCGGCATTTACACTATCTTAACCACAGCCGCCTGCAAGGCCCTGATATCAAGACGGTAAATCAAGTTTCTGTGTCGGCTGCGGCGTGGCGGATTGCTGGCTGCCGTCCGGGTTTGGCCGCTGTCCTGGGGTGACTTCATGCTTGACCCTCAGGCCTGCACCCAGCCGAACGGTGCGTTTTCGATCATCAGGATATGGCGCTCTTTGCCGGATAATCGCTACAGCGTTGGGGCACCGGGCGTTCAAATGGGCTCAAAAAAGGAAACGGTATCCACCCGGGCGGTCAAGCCTCAAGACTGACATCAGGCAACCCTGTCGCCAGGCTTCAAACCACGACGAAATCTGCAAATGTCAGCACAGTCCCGTTGGTGACATCGGCGAACCAGGTCTGCCCGCCTGCCGCAAGAGCGTTGCTGTCGTAAAACAGGTTGCCTGTCGTGCGATTGTAAATGATCACATCATTTGCATCTTGCACATCAACGGTGATGTCCTTGAACCAGGCGGACGCCAAAGTGCCGGTGACCGTCAATAGAGCGAAGACTGCATTTTCGAGCCGAATGGTGTCATCGGGCACGCTGAAATCAGTGATCGTGTCGTGATTGGTCAGCGAATTCAACGCGGTGTTGAAGACAAAAATGTCTGCGCCGCCGAGCCCCGTCAACGTGTCGTTGCCGGTTCCGCCCAACAGGAGATTTGCCCCTGCATTGCCGATCAGCGTGTTGTTGAATTCATTGCCGGTCAGGTTGATCGCCGTCACACCTGCATTGTTGCTGGTGGACAGGATCTCGACTTCCTGTCCGGCGTCCAGCGTATAGCTGACGCTGGCGTATATCCGGTCAGCGCCGCCGCCGACAGCTTCAATGACATTGTCGAGCGCATTGTCTACCGAATAGGAATCGTTGCCGCCCAAACCGGTCATGTTGTCCGCGCCGCCAGCGCCATTCAGCACGTTGGCGCCGGCGTTGCCGATAAGCGCGTTGCTGAATGCATTTCCGGTCAGGTTGATCGCGACATTGGACGCATTGTTATAGGTCGAGAGGGTTTCAATCTCCTGTCCGGCGCCGAGCGTGTAGCTGACCGACGCATAGACCCGGTCTGATCCGCCGCCGACCGTTTCGATCACCGTGTCGAGCACATTGTCGACAGCGTAGGAATCGTTGCCGCCCATCCCCGACATTAAATCCGCCGCGCCGCCGCCATTCAGCACGTTGGCTCCAGCATTGCCGATCAACGCATTGACGAGATTGTTGCCTGTGAGGTTTATCGCTCCTGTGCCGGCATTGTTGCTTGTCGACAAGGTTTCAATTTGCTGCCCGGCCGCCAGCGTATAACTGACCGAAGCGTAGACCCTGTCTGTCCCGCCGCCTGCGCCTTCGAAGACCGCGTCAAGCGCGTTGTCCACCGCATAGGAATCGTTGCCGGCCAAGCCGGACATCTGATCAATGCCGGCCAGACCATTCAGGATATTGGCGCCGCTGTTGCCGAACAGGCTGTCATTTTGGTCCGCCCGTCCTGTGGCGTTCAGATTGGCGGAGCCGCTCAGATAGAGGCGCTCGCAGTTTGCGGCCATTGTGTAGTTGGCTGTAGAAAATATGAAATCATTGCCACCCAATGCTCCGGGCGCCTCGATGATCACGTCCAGCGTGCTGTCGACGTAATAAATGTCATCGCCATCGCCGCCGTTCATCTGGTCACTGGACGACCCGCCGTCGAGTGTGTCGCCACCGGCCCCGCCGAACAGAAAATCAATGCCGCCGCCTCCGAAAAGCTTGTCCGCACCGCCCAGCCCATTGATCGTGTCGCCAAAATTCGAGCCGACATAATCATTGCTGTTGGTGTCGCCTGTCACGTTTATGCCTGCGATGCGCGCGTCGAAAATCCGGCTGTGAATGGAATAGCCGTCGGTGTCGCCGGCAATTTGACTGCGGTCCTCCCAAGCCACGACAAAACGAAAGTCGTCAAGCACGGTGACGACGGGGTTCGCCTGCTCAAACAAGGTCTGGTCATTGACCCGGATTTCGGTGCCAACCTTTCCTCCGGACGCATTGAAAACCTGCAGCTTTACCGACCCGAAACTCGTATCGCTGCCAGCCGTATTCAGGTCATACCAGACGACGACAAACTGGCCGTTGTCGAGCGCGGCAACTTGCGCGTCTGTCTGGTCAAAACTGGTGGTCGTGTTGACGTTAATCAATCCGCTGAATGTCAGAGTCGCCGGGTTGTAAATCCGCGCCTTGATGGAATGGCCGGAGGCGTCGCCGGGGCTCAGAGGGTCAGCTTCGGTCCATGTCACGACAATGTTGCCATTCGACAATTCTGCAAAGCCGGTTTGCTGGGGATCACGCGCCGTCGAATTGTTAAGCACAATCGGCGCCGAAGCCGCTGCGCCGCCGGCACTGTAAAACCTAATGTAGGTCTCGAGCTGGAACCCCGTGGCGACGCTGTTCTCCCGGTCTTCCCAGACAACGGCAAAGCCGCCGCTGCTGAGCGCATGCACTGTGGAACGCTCTTGATCTCCCACGGTTTGCGTGTTGACGAATTGCTCTCCCGTCAGCGGTGATCCGGAGGCGTTGAAGACACGCCTGATGACATTGGTATGACTGGAATCGTTTATGTCTTCGCTGGTCCAGGTAACGACGATGTTTCCTCCGGTCAGGACGGTGATCGAAGGTTGATCCTGACTCAGCGTGTAAGTGGCATTGACGAGGATCTCGCTGCCGGATTTCGTTCCGTTCGCGTTGAATATCTGCATACGGACCGCTCGATTGTCCGTATCCAAACCGGATTCGCTCGCATCGGTCCAGGCCAGAACAAACTTGCCGTCATCAAACGCAGCGACTGCGCCTTCAAACTGCGCCGACGCGTGAGTGGTGTTCGCCTGGGTGTCTACGCCGGCGTTAAGGCGGTTGCCGAATGCGTCAAAACGGGCAAATCGGACATCATCGCTCTGGTCGGCCGGGGATCCCAGTCCGCTGTCGTCCTGCCAGCCTATGACAAAGCCGCCGCTCGCCAGTTTGCTGATCAGCGGCCGGTATTGGTTTCCGGAGTGAATGGCATTGACGACAATTTCTGATCCCAAGGCAACAGCAACCATACCTTCTCTCCCAAGAAAGCCAACGCGCCACCTCGTGAACGTTATCAGTCAAGACAAACTCCCGCAATGGCTGGCGCAAACAGCGGAGCCCGCGTCAAACCACCACAAAGTCCGCGAACGTCAGCGCGGTGCCGTTGGTGACGTCTGCGAACAGCGTCTCTCCGCCGATTGCCAATCCGTTTGTGTCAAAGATCAGATCACCTGTCGCCCGGTCATAGACGATCACGTCATCGACATCCTGCGCGGCCAGGGACAGGTCCTTGAACAGGCCGGCTGCAAGGGTGCCAGTCGCCGCCAGCAGCGTGAAGATGGCATTCTCCAGCCGGATCGTGTCATCTGCAACCACAAAGTCGGTGATCGTGTCATGGTTGGTTGCCGCATTCAGCGCCGTGTTGAACAGGAATGTGTCTGCGCCATTAAGCCCGGTCAGCGTGTCGTTTCCGCTGCCGCCGAGCAACAGGTTCGCACCGGCATTGCCTATCAGGCTGTTGCCGAACGCATTGCCGGTCAGGATGATGGCTGCAGTCCCGGCATTGTTGTTTGTCGAGAGGATTTCGATCTCCTGCCCCGCGGCCAGGGTGTAATTGACGGAGGTGAATATCCGGTCCGCGCCGCCGCCGAGGGCCTCGATCACGATGTCGGACGCGCTGTCGACGCCATAGTTGTCATTGCCGCCCAGACCCGACAGCGTGTCAGTGTCCCCGCCGCCGATGAGCACATTTGCGCCCGTATTGCCAATGATGGTCTGGGCCAATTCATTGCCTGTCAGATTGATGGCGGCGGTTGATACCGGGTTGACCGTCTCGAGGAATTCGATATCGGCACCCGTGCCCAGGGCATAGGAAACACGCGCCTGCACCCGGTCGGCAGCGCCCTCGCCCAGCGCTTCGATAACCGCGTCGTTGGATGAGCCTATGATGTAGGTGTCGCTTCCCAGCCCGCCGATCAGCGTATCGGCCGCCGTGTCAAGGCCGCCGTTGAGGATGTCATTGTTGTCGTTGCCGCTCAGGATATTGGCCAGCGCGTCGCCGGTCAGGATGTCTGCGCCAAGGCCGCCAATCAGGTTTTCAATGTTGGCAAGCGTGTCCTCCGCGATACCGCCGACTGTGACGGTGACGGTTGCGCCGCCGTTCAGCACAGCCGCGACGGCTGCTCCCTTGTCGCTGAAATCCGCCGTGTCATTGCCGCCCTGGCCATCGAGCACATCAATGCCAAACCCGCCCTTCAGGACATTGTCAAAACCATCTCCGATGAATGTGTCCGCAGCCGAACCGCCGGTCAGGTTTTCGATGTTCAGAAGCGTGTCTTCCGCCACCCCATTGACAAACACCGACACAGGCGTGGCACCGTTCAGGACCACGATGACGGACTGTGATTTTTCAAAGTAGTCCGCCGTGTCGGCGCCCGATCCGCCGTCCAAAGTGTCGCTGCCAAGCCCGCCATTGAGCAGATCATTGTCTGCGCCGCCGTTGATCACATCATTGTCGCCGTCACCGAAAAGCCGGTCATTTCCGGCGTCGCCGCTTATGGTGTCAATCTGGTCCCCGCCCGATATTCCGTCATTTTCCAACCCGCCATTGAGCGTATCGGCACCCCCGCCACCGGATATTTTGTCTGCGCCGCCATTGCCGTCAATGCGGTTGCCATTGGCGTCGCCGAACAGAATGTCGGCATCAGAACCACCGATGATATTTTCGATATTGACGACAAAGTCTTCCGTCAAACCGTTCACCGTCGCGTTCGTTCCGGTTGCACCGTTGAGTTCCAATGCGACTTGCTGCGTTCTGTCGCTGTAGTCTGCGGTGTCCGTATTCGCGCCGCCGTCAAGCGTGTCGAAACCCAGGCCCCCCCTGAGAGTGTCGTTGCCGTTCCCGCCCATGAGGACATTGGCCGCCTGGTTTCCGACAAGCGTGTCAGAGCCCGACCCTCCGGTGAGATTTTCGATCCCGGCAAGCGTGTCTTCGGCGACGCCGTTGACAAAGGCAGTTCCAGTTCCGCCGCTGTTCAGCGTGATGGAGACCGCCAAGGTCTTGTCCACATACTCGGCTGTGTCAATTTCTGTTCCGCCGTTCAAAATGTCTGCGCCGTCGCCGCCGCGCAGCACGTCGTTGCCAGCATCGCCGTTCAATGTGTCGGCACCGGCGCCGCCGAGCAGATTGTCCGCATCCTGGCCGCCGTTCAACGTGTCGATGCCGTCTTCACCGAACAGATCATCCAGTCCGGCACCGCCATTGAGCGTGTCGTTGTTGGCGCCGCCGAACAGGTCGTCGTCGCCTCCAAGGCCAGATATCAAATCATCGCCGTTGCGGCCTTCCAAGCGATTGTTGCCGCCGTCGCTGCCAGTCAGGCTGTCGTTGAAAGAGGTGCCGATCAAGTTTTCTATTGAAGTCAGCGTGTCTATCGACAGGACGCCGCCGACGGATACGATCGCTGTCGCCGTGGTCGCCCCGACATGCTCCGTGGCGCGCGGCGTGAAGCCGCCACCGGAAAAGAGCGTGGCGGTGACGGCGCCGGCGAGGCCAGCAAAGCTCGCCGTGTCGGTTCCAGAGCCGCCATTGATGACATCCGCGCCGCTGCCGCCGTTCAGCACATCGTTCTCGTTGCCGCCCTGCAGACTGTCCGCCCCCTGCTGGCCATTCAGCGTGTCTGCGCCGTCGCCGCCGAAGACGCGGTCATCGCCGCCCAAGCCGCTTAGAAAGTCCGCGCCGCTCTGGCCGTGCAGGTCGTTCGCCGTCTGTGTACCGAGGATGAAATCATCGAAGGCCGAGCCGACGACGTTCTCAATGCTTATCAGCCGGTCGCCTTCGGCATGGCCGAAGCTCTGCAGGCCGGTTGAATTGAGAGCGGCGTCAAGGATGACACTCACCGCCACGTTTGAGCGCTGGTAGGAAACAGTGTCTGTCTGGGCGCCGCCGTCGATCACGTCCGCGCCGCCGCCGCCCTCAATGAAATCATTGCCGCCAAGGCCGAGGATCGTGTCGTCCTGTTCATTGCCGAAGAAATTGTCTGCAAACGCCGTCAGCTCATACTGCTCGATGCTGGAAACGGTCATGTTGCCGCGGTCGGTGATGATCGAATTTGCGGAAATGTTCTGGAAGCTGTTGCTGCCGGTAAAGTTTGAGAACCCGTTGTCCAGATCAAGGATCTGGCGGTTGCCGACACCCATGGACGTTGAGTTCAAGCCGAGGTTCACATTGACGCCAATGGTGATGGTGGCGCTGGTTTCAAACGCGCGCTTTTCAACATTGATGATCGGGATGATGACAAGATCAAGCCGCTCATAATCTGCGACACGGGCGATGTCGAAGTTGGCGCCGCCGTTCAGCGCGTCATTGCCGCGCTGGATCAGCAGAATGTCGTCGCCATTGCCGCCGTTCAGCGTGTCGGACTCTGAACCGTTGCCGCCGCCAAGCTTGTTGTTGAGGCTGTTGCCGTTGAGCGTGTCAACACCGCCCTCACCCCAGATGAACAGGTCGTCGGCGTCAGCGGTCAAAGTGTTTGCATTGTTGTCGCCAACCAGATGGACTGACATTGTACTCTCCCGATATTCTGAAAAATCAATTGAATCAGAGACAAGACGCCCAAGTTCGCCGCTTGTCATCATCGGAACCGATGAGATGGTAAAATTTCTTCCTTAAGGTCAATATCGGGCGGCGCTGCGATGCACCTTTGCAATCAGCGCGGCAAAGCTCTTTGCGCCTGTCTTGCCGTAAATGTGCTTCATATGCGTTCTGGCCGTGGCTTCGGCGATGGCCAGCATTCCGGCCGCGTCGATGACGGATTCAGCCTTCACAGCCGCTTCAAGCAGCCGTGCTTCTGCGGCGGTGAGCGCGTAGCTGTCGCTGAACATTTGCGTTTCGATTTCGGACCGCTCTTCCGGATCGACAATGTGCAGAAACGCCACCGCTTTTGGCAGGCCAAAGCTGCGCTGCCCGGGCTTCAGCCCAAGCGGAGGCTGCACCTGAATATAGAGTGGCGCGAGTCCGTTGCCTCGCGAAATCGTGAAGCCATACTCGCGTGTTTCATCATTGCTGGCAGCTTCAAATTCCCGCAGCACCGCATCCATCCGGCCAGCCACATCACGGTTGCCTGCCACTAGGCGCAGATGTTCGCGTGTCAGATGCCCGGACAGCAACGTCTTCTCGCCGCTCTTGTTGGCGTAAAGAATGACCCGGTTTTCTCCCAGAATGATCAAACCCTTGCCGACTTGGTCAAGCGCCTCGTTCACCCATTCCGCGCCGTCCTCGGCTGCCTGAAGGCGCATCCAGATATTGAAGGCGCGCACAAGATGGGCGACGTAGGGCTTGATGATCTGCAGCTCTTCGGCCGTGTAAATGCCGCGATTCAAATCACGTGGCATGGACAAGAGCACAAACTCGCCGCGCCGCCGCGCAAGGGCTATGCCGAGATTGTCGGCGTATCCGGCGGGCCTTTGCCAGTCGTTGTAGAACGAGCTTGAGAGGAAATACTTCTCGTCAACAGCGCCTGAACCGCAGGTCACGTAGCCCAGCGGCATGGCCGAGAGGCAATTCATCACCGGGTTCTTGTGGACATATTCTGATACATATTTCGCTTCCGTCTGCGCGTCGACGTCAATGCGCACCAAGACCTTGGCCCCGGTCGGCGCAATCGAGTGTTTGACAATGCCGAGACATTTGGCGTCCAAAAGCCCCATCACAGGGCGAAGCGCATCTTCCCATTCGACTTCGCCAGTGGCGCAGCCGTAAATCTTGTGAATGATTGCGTCGTCAACTTTTGTCATATGCTTGCAGCATTCCGGACCGGAACTGAAACCGCTCGCGCTTTCCGGCGATCTGCAGGTTTGCTCTCGCTGCAGGACGAGTCAACCCGGAACTGCCGAGAAGCATCTCGCAACAATTTCGCGCTCACATGGGCGAACGGTCGGGTAGCCACGAAGGCAGCGTCGGCCCGCAGACAAGCGGGGGACAGCTTGGAGGGCCGAATGAAAAAAGCCAGGTCTGATCCCGGCTTTTTTGATTTTTCTAAACTCCACTTTGCAGGAATTTCAAACCACCACGAAATCCGCAAACGTCAGTGCCGTTCCGTTGGCCACATCGGCAAACAGCGTCTGGCCGCCTGCGGTCAATCCGTTTGTGTCGTAGAACAGATCGCCGGTGGCGCGGTTGTAGACGATGATGTCATTGGCATCCTGCGCGGCGAGCGACAGATCCTTGAACGAGGCGGACGCCAGCGTTCCGGCGATGGTCAGCAGCGTGAACACCGCGTTCTCGAGCTGGATTGTGTCAGCCGGCACGTTGAAATCAGTGATCGTGTCATGGTTGGTGGCAGCGTTCAGCGCCGTGTTGAACAGGAAGAAATCAGCACCGTTCAATCCCGTCAGCGTGTCATTGCCAAGGCCGCCGTTCAGCGTGTTGCCAGCGGCGTTGCCGATGATGGAGTTGTTGAACGCGTTGCCCGTCAGGTTGATCAGCGTCGCCCCGGCATTGTTGTTGGTCGACAGCGTTTCGATTTCCTGGCCCGCCCCAAGCGTATACGTCGCAGACGCGTAGACACGGTCAATGCCGCCGCCGACCGCTTCGTTCACAACGTCGGTCGCACTGTCGACCGCATAGGAATCATTGCCGTTGAGGCCGGTCATCGTGTCCACGCCACCGCCGCCGGACAGCACGTTCGCCCCGGCATTGCCGATGATGGTGTTGTTGAACGCGTTGCCGGTCAGGCTGATCGCCCCGCCGCCCGCATTGTTGGTGGTCGAGAGCGTCTCGATTTCCTGGCCCGCGCCCAGCGTATAGGTCGCGGACGCATAGACACGGTCAACGCCGCCGCCGACCGCCTCGATGACCGTGTCGAGCGCGTTGTCAACGAAGAAATAATCGTTGCCCAGCCCTCCTTCCAGTCTGTTCGTCGCAGCGTTGCCGAGCAAAATGTCGTTGCCCGATCCGCCAATCGCATTTTCGATGATTGAATTGCGGGCTATTGTCACATTGCCCTTAAGCCCGCCTATGTTGGAGTATTTCTCCGCATTCAGGTCTATCCGCTGGCTTTGCGCGAAACCCGAATAGTCGAGCGTGTCGTTTCCGCCATTGTCAACAATGGTGTAGGCCACATCATTGTAGACGCTGGCGTCGAAAATATCATTGCCTGCCGTCGAATTGAACCCGTAGACCGTGTTTCCAACGCGCGTCGAGGTCGACACGCCGTAAAGCGTCTGCATCGCGAGTATGTCCGCAACCATCGGAGTCATGACGAAGGCGCGCGAAACATTTATGAACGTGTTTTGCTGCTGGTCAAAATAGGACATGACGGTGGTTTGCCAGCAGTCATTGAGATACTGGTTGTCGGTGCCATACGTTGCGTTGCCGTTATAGTTGCCGCCGTGCCCCAACCCCAAGGCATGGCCGATCTCATGGACGTAGGTCTGGAAGCCGTAGCTGTTGATGGTGTTGCCTTGGTCAATCAGCCATTGCGTGCTGACATTGACCGTGGCCGATGTAATAATCCCATTGGCAAAAACGTCATTTTCGAACGCGTCGGGCTGATTGTCATCCAGAGTGATCTGGGCTGCTCCAGCCACCTCATTGAAAATGATGCCTGTCGCGTCACGCCAAACGGCGAACGCCGCCCGAGCCAAAGCTTGACCGTCCGCCGCCAGGCCCGTCAAGTTATAGGTCAGCGTGCCTCCCGGCGCCACATTCCAGTGGCGCGGCGTTTCGTTATTGAAGGCGGAAAATCCGGAAATCAGCTGGGTGGCGATGCGGTCATTCGTGTAGGCGACTGCCGTGTCGTTGATTGTCAGCGCATAATTGCCCGTGCCGGTGCCGTTTGCGCCTGACTGCACGTCCAGATAATAAACGCCGGTCGTGGTCGCCGTGAAAGTCAGCAACGAATAGAGGCTGGCGTTAGCGCCGCCAGCGTCGTCGTTCACGGCAAGCTGGACCCCGGCGCTGTTTCTGAGCGTCAACAACGTGTCCGTATTTGACGGTATCGCAGCGCTGCCGTCGACTTCAATCCGGTAAGTGCGGCCAGCGACAAGATTGACCCGGACCCAGTCTGAGTCATTGAGAACCTCGATATCGCTGTTCAGCACTCCGCCAATCAAGAGATTGGTTACAGTTCCCACTCCGCCAATTATGTCAACCATTTCAATTCCCCCTTCAGCTTGTGTTACGAAACCCCTGCGGTCTATTCGTCAAATTTCTGTGTCCGCCGACGGCCGGTCAGCAGGACTTGTTGCCCTCACCGGCCTGTCTTGTCTTGGCATATTTTCAATCAGCGCCTTCACATGGTTCGCCGCTGCCGCCGCATTCAGTGATGCGTCGGACATATGCGAACCTATCTCCGTCCCGGACCGGCCTCCGCCCCGCGCCAGTTCCGCAGCGGAGCCAAACATAATCTGCGCTTTTGCCGAATAAGGTCCAGAAACGTTGACGCGCAGCAGCGCGCCCGTCAGGCCGGGCGCAGTATCTGCAGGCCTTAGTCCTTCAAAGGTTGAGACATTGACGTTTGAGCCAAATTTTCCGGCAAGCGCGGTGGCGGCCCCAGTGCAGACCATGCCTGCGTATTTTGCGGCGATATCCGTGTCGGTCCCACTGCTCGCGCAGACCAGAAATTTTGGCATCACCGCCGTTGGGCTTCCTGACATTGCGTCCGCCGCGCTGAAACAGGCCGCTGAAATGGCGGCTCCAAGCCAGCATCGCAAAACCATATTCGTTGTCAACCCCTTCTGCATGCTGGCGCAAGCCCCGCCGTCAAACCACCACGAAGTCCGCGAATGTCAGCGCCGTTCCGTTGGCGACATCGGCAAACAGCGTCTGGCCGCCTGCCGTCAATCCGTTGGTGTCGTAGAACAGATCGCCGGTGGCGCGGTTGTAGACGATGATGTCGTTGGCATCCTGCGCGGCGAGCGACAGGTCCTTGAACCAGGCGGACGCCAGCGTTCCGGCGATGGTCAGCAGCGTGAACACCGCGTTCTCGAGCTGGATTGTGTCCGTCGGCACGTTGAAATCAGTGATCGTGTCATGGTTGGTGGCAGCGTTCAGCGCCGTGTTGAACAGGAATTTGTCCGCCCCGTTCAGACAGGTCAGCGTGTCATTGCCGAGGCCGCCGTTGATTGTGTTGCCGGCGGCGTTGCCGATGATGGTGTTGTTGAACGCGTTGCCCGTCAGGTTGATCAGCGTGACACCTGCATTGCTGTTGGTCGAGAGCGTCTCGATTTCCTGGCCCGCGCCCAGCGTATAGGTCGCGGACGCATAGACACGGTCAACGCCGCCGCCGACCGCCTCGTTCACAACGTCGGTCGCACTGTCAACCGCATAGGAATCATTGCCGTTGAGGCCGGTCATCGTGTCCACGCCACCGCCGCCGGACAGAACGTTGGCCCCGGCATTGCCGATAATGGTGTTGTTGAACGCGTTGCCGGTCAGGCTGATCGCCCCGCCGCCCGCATTGTTGGTGGTAGACAGCGTCTCGATTTCCTGGCCCGCGCCCAGCACGTAATTGACCGAGGCATAGACCCGGTCCGCCCCGCCTCCGACGGCTTCAATCACCTGATCAGACACATTGTCGACGAAAAAGGAGTCGCCGCCGCCAAAGCCCGTCATGGTGTCGGCCCCGGCTCTGCCATCGATCACGTTGGCGCTCGAATTTCCGAGGATCGTGTCGCCCGCCGTGCCGCCAATCGCTTTTTCAATGACGGTGCCTCGGGAAATGCTCAGATTGGAAATGCCGCCGAGCACGTTTGAAAACGTCTCCTGTCCAAGATTGATCGTGTTGGCAACGGCAGAACCGGACATGTCGATAGTATCAGAGCCGCCGTCATCATGAACCATCATGAACATGTCGGAGCCAATCGCCGTCGCGCTGTCGAGCACCGTGTTGCCAGTGTTCGAATTGAAACCGTATGTCGTATTCCCAGTCCGCGTATTTGTTGAGCCGCCATACAGCCGGTCCATGGCGATTGCATCCGCGATTGCCGGCGTCAGCATGAAGCGGAAGTCGGCATTGACGAACGTGTTCGGCCCGGGGAACTCGTCACCTACCGCGTTCATATACGACATAATCGACCACATTACCGAGTCATTGAGGTAATTGTTGTCGACGCCATAGGTGGCACTGCCATTGTAGTTGCCGCCGTGGCCGAGGCCGAGGGCGTGGCCGATCTCGTGGATGTAGGTTTCAAAGGAATAGCTGTCGAAACTGGTGCCGAATTGCGTCAGCCAGCCTGTGGTGAGCATGACCGTTGATGAGATTATCTGGTTTCCTGTGTTGGTCCAGTTGGCATAGGCGGTTGTGCCGGCGTCGCTGTCGTCAAAGGTGATTTCCGCAGCACCGGCGGTTGTTACGAATGCAATCCCGGTGACATCGGTCCATGCCTGCAAGGCTGCCAGGGCAAGCGTCTGTCCCTCGGCGGTGAGCGCCGTGACATTGACGGTCAATGAACCGTCGCCACCGACCACGAACGCCACGCCGCGGGCGGTTTGCTCATTGAAATTGTTGATCAGCTGCCAGGCGATTTCGTCTTGCGTGAAAACCATGCCGGCCGGATTCTGCACGACTGAGGTAAGCATGAAATCGCCGGTGACGCTGTTGTTGAAAGCGCCGACATCCAGATAAAACGCGCCAGTGGACGTCGCGGTGAAAACGATACGGGAATCCTGCCCGCTCGTTGTATTGCCTACGGGACCCCAAAGCGCTGTACCTGAATCGTCATTGAAGAATATCTCGGTCCCGGCAGAATCGCGCAGCGACAGCGTCGGGTCTGTGAGATCCGTCAGGCCATAGCCGTGCAGGCGGAACTCATATGTGGTTCCGGCGACGAGATTAACACGGTACCAGTCATGGTCACCAAGCGTATCCAGCGTGCCATAAATTGTTGTTCCAATCGGTGACACAGCAGTCGTCAAAGTTGATGCTAAAACGGTATCCGGCATGATGACCTCCCTGCCTGATGAAATTGGCAGCCCGGTTCTCAGGTCTGCCTATTAATACCCCAAGGTAAATTCTCACAATAACAGCGGCGTGACAAGCAATACGGGATTCAGTATGAACACAGCGGGTACTGGTTCAGACGCGTTTTAGTCAAATTCTGTCGTGATGGAATCCCTCAATCGGCAAGCCCGAGCTGCTTTGCGATTGGCAGAACAAGCGTCTTGGCAGAAAACGCTGTAACTTCGCTGTCATTTGCGGAAAGAACCATGGAAACGGAGGATTCCTTGCCGCCGCGCAGCGGCGACGTCCGCACGGAGACGTCGAACGCACGCCTGGTCCGGGGCCTGACAGTCACCGAAAGCCTATGTCCCTTGGCATCAGCCGAAACGATGGACAGACCGAAGTCGGTTCTCAAATACTGTTCGAGCGCCGAACAGAACATTTTCTCAGCGTCGGAAGGCAAGGTAACCTGACCTTTTTCAAAGGCGCACGAAAAGGCGATTTTCTGTCCGGCTGCAGCTTCAGATGTCATGGCACCCAATATCCAAGTCATTGCGGCGAACGAAATTGTCCGCGCAATCCGCATCGGCCGTATTTCCTGGCCGCTCGCGTGCGAGGCCGCCGCCGTCAGCCTGATTGTCCGCTTGGTCAAATCCGCATTCCCTACGCACATTCAGAAACACTGTCACAGATTGCAATGAAACGATAGGCTGCAAGCTGGACTTCATGCGGCAACAGCCGCCACGAGAACGGCTAGAGCAGATTTGCAACACTCGCCATGCTGCGTCTCCCGCATTGCTGTTCTGCCTTAAATCACCACGAAATCCGCAAACGTCAGCGCTGTCCCGTCGGTCACATCGGCAAAAAGCACGACGCCGCCGGCGGCAAGTCCGTTTGTGTCAATGAACAGATTGCCTGCCGGACGGTTGTAGAGGATCACGTCGTTGGCATCCTGCGCGGCGAGCGACAGGTCCTTGAACAGGCCCGCGGCCAGCGTGCCGGTCGC
>JANPGC010000177.1:0-4641 GCA_031423755.1 Phyllobacteriaceae bacterium
TGCAACCATCCTGCCGCTGGAGGTCGAATTGCTGCCGGGCGTCCACATGGGACACCGTGTGCTGCCAATTGAACGTGTCGGCTGCTATGTGCCGGGCGGGCGCTTTCCGTTGTTGTCCGCGCCCATCATGACAATAGTCCCCGCCAAGGTTGCCGGTGTGGATGAAGTTATTGCGTGCCTGCCGCCCAACGCCCATGAGGCAATGGTAGCGGGCTGTCATTTGTCTGGTGCCGACCGCATTTTCCGCATTGGCGGCGCCCAAGCGATCGCGGCGATGGCGTATGGCACCGAAACTGTACCCGCAGTGATGAAAATAATGGGTCCGGGCAACGCCTTCGTAAATGAGGCCAAGCGGCAGGTATTCGGCCCGGTCGGCATTGACCAATTGGCCGGGCCGTCCGAGATCTACGTTCTGGCCGATGCGAGCGGCGATGCCGAAATGATCGCGACTGACTTGCTCGCGCAGGCCGAGCATGATGTTCGCACACGGGTGGGACTGATCACCACCCACGGCCCGCTTGCTGAGGCGGTGTTGGCCGAAGTTGAGAAACAGTTGCAAGGCCTGTCAACGGCGCATGTTGCGTCTCCAGCTTGGGCGGACTATGGCGAAATCGCCGTTTGCGCCGACGAAGATGCGATGATTGCTTACTCCGATTTCATCGCCGCCGAGCATTTGCAGGTCCACACCATTGACGCTCACGCCTTCGGTAAACGGCTACGCAACTACGGCTCGCTTTTCATTGGCGAATTGGCCAGCGTCGTCTATTCCGACAAGTGCTCGGGCACCAACCACACACTGCCGACCATGGCCGCTGGACGCTATACCGGCGGGCTCTGGGTTGGCGCCTATGTCAAGATCGCCACGCATCAATGGCTTGATGAACAGGGCGTTCAAGCCGTCGCGCCCCCTGCCGCCCGTCAGGCGGCAAGCGAAGGGCTTGAGGGTCATCGCCGGGCGGCACAGCTGCGGCTGGACCGGATGCAGAAACGCTAGGCTTCAGAGCGGTGGGCGCTGGACCGAATGGTCCGTCGCCTGCTCGTAGGCATGCCCGACGCGGCACAAGATATCTTCCGCGCCAGCGGCAGCGATCAACTGCATGCCAAGTGGCAATCCATTGTCAAATCCGCAAGGCAGCGAGAGTGCGGGGTGTCCCGTCAGGTTGAAGGCGATTGTACGCATCGGCGTCCAAACTGCCCTTTCGCCGTCGAATGCGGAAAACGGCAGGGCAGGAGTCAGTGTCGTTGCGGTCAAGATCAAATCATAATCTGCCATGGCTGCAGACATGGCATTCGTAAGCGGTCGCACGGCTCTGCGTGCTGTCGCCAGGTCAGCTTCCGAGATCGCAGCACCAAATGCCAGGCATTGCAAAGTCAACCGACCATACTCGGACTGACGGTCTTCAATAAGCTTTGCATGCCCGGCGAGCGCTTCGGCGTGCAAAATGACGGAGGCAGCCGCCTCATATATCGGGTAATCAGGCAGTGTTACCAGTGAGACCTGAGCGCCCAGGATGGACAGCGTTGCGGCGGCATCGTCCATGGCGCGGATCAGGAAAGGGTTTGCCAAAGGGTCTTCGGCGAACCAATCGCGGGCAAAGCCAATCCGCAGACCTTTGATATTTTGCCCAATTGCCGATGACGCCGGACGCCAGTCCTGGCCTGCCGTGAGGGCATCCAATGCCAACGCAGCTTCGGCGACGGTCGCTGTCAAAGGTCCCACATGATCCAGTGAGGGCGAAAGAGGAAACGCGCCAGACTTGGCCACACGGTCATAACTGGGCTTCAATCCGACACACCCGCAATAGGCGGCGGGCGAGCGGATAGAACCGCCAGTATCCGTGCCAAGTGACAATCGCACCAGTCCTGCTGCTACTGCCGCGGCAGACCCGGAAGAAGAGCCTCCGGTTATGTGAGCCAAATTCCAAGGATTTCGTGCCGGAGGATAGGGAAGATTGACATCCGGACCAACCATGGCGAATTCATAAGTCGCAAGTTTGCCTATGAGCACGGCACCCTGTGCCCGAAGTCGCGCAACGGCCGGTGCATCCTCTTTTGCCACATGTCCGGCCAGAACTGCAGACCCGGCGGTGGACGGCTGCCCCGCAACATCGATCAGGTCCTTGACTGCAACAGGGATGCCGCAAAATGGGCCGACGTCTTCGCCAGAAGACAAGCGGGCATCAGCGGCGTCGGCTTGCGCAAGCGCATCGGTTGCGAGATGTGTGAATACCGCAAGTTTCAGCCGGGCGGCAATTCGGGCAAGCGTCGCCTCAACCAGGCACCGCGAAGTCAACGTACCTGACTTAAGTGCTGCTGCGGCCTCAAATACAGAAAGGTCTGCCGGATCAGCCATCGCTCTTGTCCGGGTTTTCCTGCAAAAATTTGGTCAGTCGCCCCACTTCAGCCTTCAAATGTCTTGCGCCCTCCAAGGCTGCGGACAGAGCTTTGTCATCCAGTTTCAGGCCTTTTTTCTCCAGCAAGAGTCGAAAGTCTTGCTCACTTGGTTCGTTCACGCAGCACTCCCGTGTTTGCGCGTTGAACCGCGAATTATAAGTGATCCATCCAGCACCACGCGCTTCGATTCGCCAGTTCCTTCGGAAATTGTTGAAATCAGCATTTTTACGGTTTCAGCTACCATCTGATCGACGTGTTGGCGCATGGTAGTCAGGTTGTATGCTGGCCATCCCGCCAATGGGACATCATCGAACCCAACCACTGATACATCTTGCGGCACTTTCAAACCCAGTTCAAAACGCAGAACATCCATGACAGCAAAAGCCATATGGTCGTTTGCAACGAAGACTGCATCCGGCCGGTCAGGGATGGCGAAGAGTTCGCGTGCCGCACGCTGTGCGTCGGAATAATTGAAATTGCCGTCAGCGCGGGCAAAAAGCTCCTGCCCGGCGGCTTTTAGTCCAGCCCGAAATCCGGCTTCCCGGTCGATCTGGGTCGAAGCGTCTGAAAAACCTGCAATATAGGCAATTTTTTTGTGCCCGAGCGAGACGAGATAATCGGCCAATATGCGTCCGCCTTTCACGTTGTCTGTCGTGACAGAAGACAGGCGTGGATCTCTGAGCGCACGGTTGAACAGCACCACCGGTATTCCCGTCGCGTGGCAACGTTCAGCAAGATCTGACGACATGGAAACCGAGGCCATAACGATGCCATCGACCTGATAGTCCATCAATTCACGTACCACCTGATCGACATTGACGGTCGATATGGGGGCCAGGAACACGAGAACATGATAGCCTTCTTTTTGCAGCTCGCCCGACAGGCGCTCAACAAATTCCGGATAAAAGTAGTTTTCCAGATAGGCCACCAAAAGTCCGATAATACGGCTTTTGCCGGACTTCAGTGACCTTGCAAGAACGTTTGGCCGATAGCCAAGTTTTTCGGCCGCGGCACGGACCTTTTCCGCAGTTTTGGGGCTGACCGACGAACCGAGTGTAAACACACGGCTGACAGCGGACTGACTGACACCTGCCAATGCTGCCACTTCCAGTGATGTTACTTTCTCATTCGCCATATCAGTCTCTCCCCGGCTTCTGCCTGTCATTCCAGAAGCCGGACATTACGGCAAGACGGCTATTGCACGCTCCCGATGCGTACCCCGCTTGTATCGTCGAAAAGGTGCACTGCTTCAGACGGAATGCTGATGGACAAGGGGGCATCGATCTCAATGCGGAAGTCCTTTGGTGCCTTGGTTGCCACCAGTGCGGCTCCCACCCGCACCGTGACAAGCGTTGAATCTCCCATGAGTTCCATTGTGTAGACAGGCGCGTTTATCTGGCTTTTTGTTCCCGGTTTGGCAATTGACGCATCCTCCGCGCGAAAGCCGAGAGTAACCGGGCCGTCCGTTGCCTTAAGCCCGCTTACTTCCATCCCTTCGGCGCGAAACGTGCCGTTGGCTATTGTGCCGGAGATCAAATTCATCGCCGGAGACCCGATAAAACCTGCGACGAAAGTGTTGGCGGGGCGGTCGTAGATTTCGGTTGGTGTTCCCACTTGCTGCATTCTGCCGTGGCTCATGACAACCACGCGATCGGCGAGTGTCATCGCTTCGATCTGATCGTGGGTCACGTAGACCGTTGTCCTTTTCAAAGTGTGGTGCAGATTTTTGATCTGCGCCCTTGTCGATACACGCAATTTGGCATCAAGGTTTGACAAGGGCTCGTCCATTAGAAACGCGTTCGGCTCACGCACGATGGCACGGGCCAGTGCAACGCGCTGGCGTTGGCCACCAGACAAGGCAGCGGGTCGACGGTCTAAATAGTCACCCAGTTCGACCATGGCTGAGGCGCGCATGACCCGCTCATGATGCTCAGCTTTTGGAATGCGCCGCACCCGCAGCGGGAAGCGGATGTTTTCATACACTGTCAGGTTCGGGTAGAGCCCGTAGCTTTGAAACACCATGGAAATGTCGCGGTCTTTCGGCTCCAGCTTGTTGACCAGTCGGTCACCGATCCAGACCTCTCCTTCTGTGATGCTTTCAAGCCCGGCAATCATGCGCATGGTTGTGGTCTTGCCACATCCTGAAGGCCCGAGAAAAACAAGGAATTCGCCGTCGGCGATATCCAGGTTGACATCACTGACGCCAGTGACGGTACCCCAGCGTTTGGCGACATTGATGAGGCGGAT
>JANPGC010000178.1:0-8101 GCA_031423755.1 Phyllobacteriaceae bacterium
GCGGGGATTTGGTGCCGACAGGCGGATGTGGGGGAAGCGCCCACCATCTAATGTGATTATATGAATTTCAGCGATTACAATAGCTTGCCTACTTCGAATGCACCCATCTTCCGCCTGTCGGCACCTTCTCCCCGCAGGAGACGCGGGGAGAAGACAGACAACCGCCGAATTTTGCGTCCGTCATTTTTGACCGTCGGGCGGTGAATTCAGCCTGCACCTAGTGGCGGTCGATTTGGTACGAAGCTGCCATCGACTGCCCCCGCAATTCAGTCATGTCTGGCCTCCGACGATGATATGCGTTCCTCGTAGGCGTATTTTTGCAATAACAGTTTTCTTCTTCGCATTTTCTCAAAAAGGGCCGCTATAAAACCTCCAAGCACCAGGAAGATGAATACAATAATTAGGCAACTCCTAAATAAATTCTGCCCTATCGTGTGATCGTAGCCCAATCCAATTTTTGCAAGTCCCACTGCATGATATGGAAAAAAGGAGGCGACGATACCGATCAACAACAATATCGGACCAGTATTTAGGAAAATTTTATAAACTGAAATTTGAGTGCGGTGACTTTCAATAAATACCCTCCAAATTGAGTATAATATCATCAAAATAAACATTGACGTGTTTGCTGTTAGGTAAGCGCAAACCTCATTTGGCAGATAATTCGAATAAAACTCTGCATTATAGTGTTTTATATTTGGAATCCATAATTTGTATATACTATAATCAATAAATGTGCATCTATTGTAATTTGAAATAATTCTTGTAACAATGTATATTAGAAAAGTCGAAATAATTATCGACAAAAATATAAAATTATTCACCTTCTCGTTAAATTTGGCGTCATCAAGTCGCGACAATTTTGATGGCAACTTGCTGATATGACCCACTAAACTAACCCTTTGTTTCTAACTCGCGTTTCCAAGTCGTGAAGTGCGGACCCGCCTGCGCTTCGGGTCGACTGCGAAATGCGGAATCTCTAAGCGGCCTTCGATGATTCTGGTTTTGGGTATCTGTTCGCTTTTAAACCTATCACATGATGGTGCAGTGGCGAAGCGTCAGCGCCAAGGCGCAGCGGGCGTATGCACTGTCGTTGGAGTCGGAAATCGACTGGATTGGTGAGGACGCGACGCCGCGGAGATTCTTTAAGCACTAGCTTCGCTTCACCGCCGCTATCGGCATGGGTTCCGGATCTGCGCTTCGCTTGTCCGGAATGACGAAAATTATGGGGTGTTTTCGACAATCACCATGCTCTTCGCTGGGTCAGCCTCCCGCCTTCGTCGCCAGCATCATGTAATTCACGTCCGTATCCTTCGAACGGTTCCACTGGCCGGAGATCGGGTTGTAGAAGACGCCGGTGGTTTCCAGCAGGGTCAGGCCTGCGCTGTGCATGGCGGATTCGAGTTCTTCCGGCTTGACCAGTTTTTCATATTGGTGCGTGCCGCGCGGGAGCCATTTCAGTACTTCTTCGGCCATGAACAGGGCCAGCGCGCGGGCTTTGAAGGTTCGGTTGATGGTGGCGATGAACATCAGGCCGCCGGGCTTGAGCATTTTGCCGCAGGCTTCGATGAAGAGCGGCACGTCGGCGACGTGTTCGACGACCTCCATGTTGAGAATGACATCGAACTGTTCACCGGCGGCGGCGAGGGCTTCGGCTGTCTCGGCGCGGTAGTCGATTTCGAGGCCGCTTTGGGCGGCGTGGATTTTGGCGACTTCGATGTTGACGGGCGACGGGTCGGCTCCGACAACTGTTGCGCCAAGGCGGGCCATCGGCTCGGACAGGAGGCCGCCGCCGCAGCCGATGTCGAGGATGCGCAGGCCTTTAAACGGAATCGGGGCCTTCATGTTGCGGTTGAAGGTTTTGGAGACTTGCTCGCCAATGTAAGTGAGGCGGACCGGATTGAACTTGTGCAACGGGCGGAATTTGCCCGTGGGGCTCCACCATTCGGCGGCCATGCGGGAAAAGCGGTCCACTTCGGCCTGATCGATTGTGCTGCGGGCGGCTTCGCTCATGACAAACTCCTGATCGCAAGACAGGTCGTCCCGTCAGACAAGGAAGTCAAGTTGCCGATTTGCCGCGCATTCTTGCGGGGGGCGTTGTTTTTGTCTAAGGAGCCCGCGCGACCGGGGCGGGGTTTGGCCCGGCGCTTATCGTGAATTTCGGAAAGACAGATCAGCATGGCCCGCATTGTCATGAAGTTTGGCGGCACGTCGGTTGCCAATATTGAGCGCATCAGGAATGTGGCGCGGCATGTCAAACGCGAGGTGGACAATGGCCATGAGGTGGCTGTTGTGGTTTCGGCGATGTCCGGCAAGACCAATGAGCTGGTGGGCTGGGCGCGCGAAACGTCTGTGCTGCATGATGCACGCGAGTATGATGCGATTGTTGCTTCCGGCGAGCAGGTGACCTCCGGGCTACTGGCGATTGCGCTGCAGGACATGGGGATCAACGCGCGCTCGTGGCAGGGCTGGCAGATACCGATCAAGACCGATGGCGCGCATGGGGCGGCGCGGATTTTGGACATTGACGGGACTGAACTCATCCGCCGGTTTGGCGAGGGGCAGGTGGCTGTCATTGCCGGGTTTCAAGGGTTGGCCCCGGATAACCGGTTATCGACATTGGGGCGAGGCGGGTCTGACACGTCGGCTGTTGCCATTGCGGCGGCTGTGAAGGCGGACCGCTGCGATATTTATACAGACGTGGACGGCGTTTACACGACCGACCCGCGCATCGAGCCGAAGGCGCGGCGGCTGGCGAAGGTTTCGTTTGAAGAAATGCTGGAGATGGCCTCGCTGGGCGCCAAGGTTTTGCAGGTGCGCTCGGTGGAGCTGGCCATGGTTCACAAGGTGCGCACATTCGTGCGCTCGTCATTCACAGATCCTGATGCGCCGGGCATGAGCGATCTGATCAACCCGCCCGGAACACTCATTTGCGACGAGGACGAAATCTTGGAACAGGAAGTTGTCACCGGCATTGCCTATGCCAAGGATGAAGCACAGGTTTCGCTGCGCCGCGTGGCCGACCGGCCGGGCGTCGCCGCCGGGATTTTCGGGCCGCTGGCTGAGGCCAACATCAACGTCGACATGATCGTGCAGAATATTTCGGAAGACGGCTCGCGCACGGACATGACGTTTACAGTGCCGAACTCGGATATCGAGAAGGCGCTGGCTGTGCTGGGCAAGGTGCGCGAGACCATTGGTTTTGATGCGCTGCAGTCTGAGCCGGGGATGGTGAAGGTGTCGGTGATCGGCATCGGCATGAGAAGCCACGCCGGTGTTGCGGCGACGGCGTTCAAGGCGCTGGCGGACAAGGGTATCAACATCCGCGCCATCACCACGTCCGAGATCAAGATATCGATTTTGATTGACGGGCCGTATGCGGAATTGGCGGTGCGGACGCTGCATTCGGTTTATGGGCTGGATAAGGCCTGAGGGGAATTTCCGTTGGCCGCTGCTTACCGGATTAATCCTTGATGCCGAGACGGACCTTCAGTTCTTCATGTGTGAGAAACTTTGAAGGATCGGCGTTTTTGATGCGCTCGAGGGAGATAGCCTCGACTCGCTTGTCGAAAAGTTTGTCGTAGGTCCGTTTTGAGATAAGATCTACCCGAAGGTAGTGCTCAAGAGTCACTTGGATGGCCTCAGTGAACTTGCGGTCCATTCCACTCTTCACCGGCATGCATCACTCCATCTGACTGCAGCGAAAATATGCGAGCGTGACCATGCACTGGACAAATCGCATAGCCAATGCCATATTAGTTATTGGAGGCTTTGCTGGCGACGGCATTGCCTTTTTTATTGCTCGTTGCGCGAACGCAAATCGTTTATCAGCTTGAAGCCATATTTTGAGTAATATCCGGCTCGATGCTGGGTAAACCTAATCTGCATGACTTTTTGTGCCAGACCATCCAATTCGGCGCGTTTTGGTTCTGTCATTCCCTTCAGTCTCAAACCCCAGCTTACGATATATGCGACCAAATCAGCCATTTGCACCATTGTCGTCAAATCGCTGTGGACAAAGAAGGGCTCTGGAATAATCAGGCGCGACCGCGCCTTTCCGTTTCCCGTTTCAACAAAATACTGGCCGACCTGACCCAAGAGAACATGGCTGGCGCTTTTGTCCAATTCGTCAAACACGAGATAGCCCATCGGCTTTTCATCCCGGCTGTTCAAAAAATAGAAAAAACGCTCAAACAGGTACGCGTAGTCTTTGCGCAACAGGCCGCCGCGCGGCCGAGGCGCATTTTGCGGTGCAATTGAAGCGAAAGCAACTGCGCCAGCTTTTCTGGCAATGTCGAGCGACTCATTTGCATAAGCGATTTTGGCTTGAGCTAGGGCTGTCAAATTTTCACGACTGACCGCTGTGCCATCTTGCAAAATTTTCTGTGCAAGGATTGACCGCTCATCGACGGGTAACTCATCCAATTGACGCGCATGCTTGAAGACTTTTGTCTTGAGCAGTTTCTGTGCTTTGGCCTCGCTTCCATACGCCTCAAACAGCCGCATTCCAAATATGCGATGTTGAGCATCGGATAGGTTGCGAATGGTTTTCCATAGAACACGGTCCTCAATTGCAATGCCCGCCAACACTTCATACGGCGATTTCTTGAGGTCTTGGCCAGATTCGTCAATGAACAGTGTCCAGCTCACAATTTCCCCCATATTTGCAGCAATCGCTACTTTAAGTAGAAGGCGTCGACGTTGGAAGTGGTCAAAGCAGAAAAGTTAGCGTGTTTCGATTTCAATCCACGCCCCGCATGCTTCCTCACTGGACACGCGCCTTTCAGTTGCTATGAAGTAAAACCGCTCCGTTGCGCATGCTTCGGGGCGGCTTGGTTTTTTGAAAGGCGGTTCATGCGCGATCAGGCGTCCGGTCCACGCGTCTTGTTGAAACGGCTGCGCGAGCTGATGGCGGAAGCGTTGGAGCCGCAGGACCGGCTTGACCGGATTGTCGGCGAAATCGCCAAGAACATGGTCGCCGAGGTTTGCTCGTTCTATGTGCTGCGCTCTGACGGGGTGCTGGAACTTTATGCCACGGTCGGCCTCAATCCGGATGCCGTGCATCTGGCGCAGCTGAGGCTGGGCGAGGGCCTGGTCGGAACGATTGCGGCGGGCGCGCAGGGGCTGAACCTTTCGGATGCGCAGAGCCATCCGGCGTTCGCCTATCTGCCGGAGACGGGCGAAGAGATCTATCACTCGTTTCTTGGCGTTCCGATCTTGCGGGCCGGGCGGACGCTTGGCGTTCTGGTGGTCCAGAACCGGACGATGCGGACCTACCGCGAAGATGAGGTTGAGGCGCTTGAGACGACCGGCATGGTGCTGGCGGAGATGATTGCCTCGGGCGATCTGGTGCGGCTGTCGCGCCCGGGCGTGCTGATTGATCTGAAAAAGCCGGTGTCGCTGGCCGGATTGAATTTCAACGAAGGCATCGGGCTTGGCCATGTCGTGCTGCATGAGCACCGCATTGTGGTCAAGAACCTGTTTGCCGAAGATTCAGAGACGGAGAAGAAGCGGCTCGACAATTCGATGGGGACGCTGCGCCTGTCGATTGATGACATGCTGTCGCGGCGAGAAGTGTCGGGCGAGGGCGAGCACCGGGCGGTGCTGGAAGCCTACCGGATGTTTGCGCATGACCGGGGCTGGGTGCGGCGGCTGGAAGAGGCGATCAACAACGGCCTGACGGCGGAAGCGGCTGTTGAAAAGGTGCAGAGCGACACCCGTGCGCGCATGCAGCACATGACCGATCCTTACCTTCGTGAGCGGCTGAATGATTTTGACGATCTGGCCAACCGTCTGTTGCGCCAACTGATGGGGCAGGATGTTTCGACGTTGGCGGAGACACTGCCGAAGGATGCGATCATCCTTGCCCGCTCGATGGGCGCGGCGGAGCTTCTGGACTATCCGCGCGAGAAAATACGCGGGCTGGTCATCGAAGAGGGTGCGATCACCAGCCATGTGGTGATTGTCGCCAAGGCGATGAGCATTCCGGTGGTCGGCCAGGTCAAGGGCGTGGTGGCGCTGGCTGAGAATGGCGATTCGATCATCATCGACGGTGTTGACGGCAAGGTGCATCTTCGGCCGCAGAATGACGTCGAGATCGCCTATGCCGAAAAGGTGCGGTTCCGCGCCAAGCGGCAGGAAATGTACCGCGAACTGCGGGACGTGCCGTCGGTCTCCAAGGATGGCGTGAAGATCGACCTTTTGATGAATGCGGGCCTGATGGTTGACCTGCCGCAGCTGGATGAATCGGGTGCGGGCGGGATCGGGCTTTTCCGGACTGAATTGCAGTTCATGGTGGCGTCGGCCTTCCCGCGCGCGGAGGCGCAGGAAGAGCTTTACCGCGATGTGCTGGATGCGGCGGGCAAGAAGCCGGTGACATTCCGCACGCTCGACATCGGCGGCGACAAGGCCTTGCCGTATTTCCGCGATGTGCCAGTTGAGGAAAATCCGGCGATGGGCTGGCGGGCGATCCGAATGTCACTGGACCGGCCGGGGCTGTTGCGCACGCAAATCCGCGCGCTCTTGAAGGCTGCGGGCGGGCGTGAGCTGCGTGTCATGCTGCCGATGATCACCGAAGTGGCGGAATTGACGGCGGCGCGCGATATCATCGACCGCGAAATCCGGCATCTGTCGAAGTTTGCACACCAGCTGCCGCGCACGTTCAAACTGGGCGCGATGCTGGAGGTGCCGGCGCTGCTGTTCCAGCTGGATGAACTCTACAAGATGGTCGATTTCGTTTCGGTCGGCTCGAATGATCTGTTTCAGTTCATGATGGCCGTGGACCGCGGTTCGGCGCATCTTTCGGACCGGTTTGATCCGATGTCCGTGTCGTTCCTTCGCTCCTTGCGTTCAATTGCGGAGGCGGCGGACAGGGCCGGCAAGCCGGTGACGCTGTGCGGCGAGCTTGGCGGCAAGCCGCTGACGGCGATGGCGCTGCTGGCCGTCGGGTTCCGGTCGCTGTCGATGTCGGCGGCGGCAATCGGACCGGTGAAGGCGATGCTGCTCGGCCTTGATATTGCAGTGCTGCGGGAGGAGATGGACGCGATCCTGCTCCCGGGATCGCCGAAGATCGCTTCGGTGCGCGGTTTCCTCAAAGCGCATGCCGAGCGCAACAACATTCCGCTTTGATCATGACAAACTTGCCAGCCGCGCGGCTCGATCAGCTTGTAAAACGCCATGCCATGATCGAGGCGGAGATGGCGGGAGGGCCGTCGGCGGAAGATTATGTGCGGCTGTCCTCGGAATATTCCGAGCTTGGCGATATTGTCGGCAAGACCAAGGAATGGCAGCAGGTTTGCAGGGAAGAGGATGACCTTGCGCATATCCTCGCCGACTCCGCGTCTGACAGCGAAATGCATGCGCTGGCGGAAGAGGAGCTGCCGGTTCTGGCAGAACGGCGCGAGGCTTTGGAGCAAGACATTCAGCTGCTGCTTTTGCCGAAAGATGCTGCGGACGAGCGCTCGGTCATCTTGGAAATACGCGCGGGGACTGGCGGATCAGAGGCGGCGCTTTTTGCAGGTGATTTGTTCCGGATGTATGAGCGCTATGCCTCTGTGCACGGCTGGAAAGTGTCCGTTGACTCTGCCAGCGATGGCGAGGCGGGCGGCTACAAGGAAATCATTGCCTCAGTTTCCGGCAAGGGCGTTTATGCCAAGCTGAAGTTCGAGTCCGGGGTGCACCGGGTGCAGCGGGTTCCGGCGACCGAAGCGTCAGGGCGAATTCATACTTCGGCTGCGACGGTTGCTGTTTTGCCGGAAGCGGAGGATGTCGACATTGAAATCCGCAATGAAGACATTCGCATCGACACGATGCGCGCGTCCGGCGCGGGCGGCCAGCATGTGAACACGACGGACTCGGCTGTGCGCATCACGCATTTGCCGACCGGTGTGATGGTGGTCCAGGCGGAGAAATCCCAGCACCAGAACCGCGCACGGGCGATGCAGATCTTGCGGACCAAGCTCTATGATCTGAAGCGGCAGGCGCTCGATGATGCACGGGCGGAGGACCGCAAATCACAAGTGGGTTCCGGGGACCGGTCTGAACGGATACGCACCTATAATTTCCCGCAAGGGCGGGTGAGCGATCACCGGATCAATCTGAC
>JANPGC010000179.1:0-7892 GCA_031423755.1 Phyllobacteriaceae bacterium
GGGTTGGGAATGGCGGTCATCCCGCTTTCGGCAATCAGCGGCAGGAGTTTTGAGACATAGTAATTGTCCATCGAGTGCATGGACGTCAGATGGCTTCCGGCGGCGCGGGCACCGAGCCCGTGGCGCGTGACCTCGCAGGCCATAGTCTCGACATGGCGGCTCATCGGATCGTCGGTCTCGTCGCAGTGCACATCAAACATCAGCCCGCGCTCGGCGGCGATGCGGGCAAGGTCGCGCATCGAGGCTGCACCATCTTCCATCGTGCGTTCGAAATGCGGAATGCCGCCGACCACATCAACGCCCATGTCGAGTGCACGGATGACATTGTCGCGACCTGTCTTCGTCCGGTACAAACCGTCCTGCGGAAAGGCGACGAGCTGCAGTTCGATATAGGGCGCTACGCGGCGCTTGACCTCCAGCATCGCCTCGACGCCGCGTAGATGGTCCGGCGTCGTGTCGACATGGGTGCGGATGGCGAGAAGGCCCATTGAGGCCGCCCAGTCGCAATAGGTGACTGCACGATCGACCATTTCATCGACCGTGGCGATCTCACGCAGTTCACCCCAAAGGCCGATGCCTTCGAGCAATGTGCCTGACGCGTTCACGCGTGGGGTTCCGTATGAAAGCGTTGCATCCATGTGAAAATGCGGATCGACAAACGGCGGTGAAACAAGATCGCCAGTTGCGTCTATCGTCCGCAAAGCCTCGGCTTCCACCTTGCCGGTGGCGGCGATGCGTTCGCCCTTGATGGCGATGTCGGAAATTGTCCCGTCCGGCAGCGTGCCGCCCTTGATGATGAGATCGAACATCAACGCTCTCCCTTGTTGTACGGCACCATCAGCGCGGCGGGCACTTCGGCACGGCGCGACATCACGATGAGTGCAAGGATCGACAGCACATAAGGCGCCATCAGGAAAAACTGGTAGGGAATGTTGGCCCCGATCGGCGTCTGCTGCAGCCGGATTTGCAACGCATCAAACGCGGCAAACAGGATCGCGCCGATGAGCGCCTTTCCCGGTTTCCACGCACCGAACACGACCAGCGCAACACAAATCCAGCCGCGGCCATTGACCATTTCGAAGAAGAACGACGAGAAGGCTGAGAGCGTCAGGAACGCACCGCCGACTGCCATCAGGCCGGAGCCGATGATGACCGCACCCATGCGCAAGCCGGTTACCGAAAGCCCTTGTGATTCCACCGCCGACGGACTCTCTCCGACAGCGCGGACGGCAAGACCCAGCGGCGTGCGGAACAAGACCCAGAAGGTGAGGATAGCCACGACAAAGGCGGCATAGGTTAGTGCCGTCTGTGAAAACAGCGCCGGGCCGAAAAACGGAACGTCTGACAGGAATGGAATGTCCAGCGGCTGGAATGGCTCGATCTTTGGCGGGCTGGTCACTTCCGGCAGCATCAGCCGGTAGGTGAAGGACGAGGTGGATGTGGCAAGCAATGTGACGCCGAGGCCGACCACGTGCTGGGACAGGCCGAACGGCACGGTGAGTGTCGCATGCAACAAGCCGAACGCCATGCCGGCTGCCATCGCGACAGCGACACCACCCCACAGCGGCATGCCTTGATAGACTGCCATCCAGCCGGTGAACGCGCCGATCACCATGATGCCTTCAATGCCGAGATTGAGAACGCCTGCCCGCTCGCAGATCAGCTCTCCCATGGTGGCAAAGATCAGCGGCGAGGCGATGCGGATCACGGCGGCCCAGAAGCTGGCGGAAATCAGAATGTCGAACAGTTCGCTCATCCGCGCACCACGCGAAAGCGTGTGAGCGAAATCGCCAGCACCATGAACAACAGCGCCGTGGCCAGCAACATGTCGGCAATGTAGGTCGGCACACCTGCAGCCCGGCTCATGGCATCGGAGCCAACGAAAATCCCGGCCACGAAAAGTGCGGTAAAGACGACGCCGATGGGGTGAAGCAAAGCCAGCATGGCGACGATTATACCCGTGTATCCAAACCCTGGGGATAAATCGAGGCTGAGATGGCCTTTGAGCCCCGCAACTTCCGACCAACCCGCAAGTGCGGCAAGCCCGCCGGAGAGGAGCGCTGTCTTGATCAGCACCGAATTCACCGGCATTCCGGCAAAGCGCGCAGCCTGTTGGTTCTGCCCGACCGCGCGCATTTCAAAGCCGAGCGTAGTGCGCGTCTGGATAACCCAGACAATGACGGCGGCAATCAACGCGAGGCCGAACCCCCAGTGCAGCCGAAGACCGGTAACAATGCGCGGCAATCGCGCCTCGGGGATAAGTGCGGTCGATTTCGGCCAGCCCATGCCGGCTGGGTCTTTCATCGGCCCTTCGAGCAGCCATGAGACGATCAGGAGCATAATAAAATTGAACAGCAACGTCGTGACGACTTCGTCGACGCCAAGCCGGGTCTTGAGAAGAACCGGGCCAAGTAAGACCAGCGCGCCGAGGAGCATGGCAGCAGCAGCCGAAACCGGCAGGACGAAAGGCGAGCCGATGGCCCCGGTTCCGAGAAGCACGGCGACAATCGCCCCGGCATAAAGCTGCGCCTCCGCACCGATGTTCCAGAGCTTGGCGCGGAAGGCGACGGCGACGGCAAGGCCGGTGAAGATCAGCGGCGTGGCGCGGTTCAGGGTTTCCAGCAACGCAAAGCGCGAACCGGCGGCGCCCTTGAGGATCAGCCCGAGCGTGGCGAATGGATTGGCCCCGGCCATGAGCGCCAGCAGCGAGGCCACCAGAACCGTCGCGACCAATGCTGCGGCTGGATAGCCAAGCTGCCGGGCAAGGTTCGGGTTGGCAACCGGCTCAAGCCGCATGGCTGGCCTCGTCAAAACCATGACCGGCCATCCACAGGCCGAGCTCAGCTGCAGTTCTGGAACCGCGCTTGAAAGCCGGGCTCAACCGCCCTTCCGAGACAACATGGATGACATCCGACAGTGACTGGATTTCATCAAGGTCTTCTGAGATCAACAGCACAGCCGCTCCCGCGTCCCGCGCGGCGATGAGGCGTGAATGCACATAGGCGATAGCGCCGACATCAAGTCCCCGCACCGGCTGGTTGGCGATGATGATGGCCGGCTTGGGTTCCAGCACGCGGCCGAGAATGAGCTTCTGCATGTTGCCGCCGGAGAGCAAGCGGATACGCGCCGACGGGCCCGGGCAGCGCACATCATATTTGGCGATGATATCCTTGGCGAACCCTTCTGCCGCCTTCCAATCCATCCAGCCGCGTTTGGAAAAACCGTCGCGGAAATAGCCTTCCAGCACCGCGTTTTCGGTCAGGGAAAAATCGGCAATCGTGCCGGTCTTGTGCCGATCCTCCGGAATGCGGGCGATGCCCGAACCGATGGCCGTGCGCGGCGACCAGTGTGGAACCTTGTTGCCGAGCACGATAATTTCACCCGAAGCCGGAACGGCAAGACCGGACACCAGATCGGCAATCGCCGCTTGCCCGTTGCCGGACACACCGGCAAGCCCGAGTATCTGGCCGGAGCTGAGATCGAGATTGACAGATTTGAGGCCGGGAGCAGCGCCCTTGTCGGGCGTCGAAACATTCATGAACTGGAATAGCGCCGGACCCGCGTCGCGATATTCCGCCTTGGGCATAGCGACCGTCCCGCCCACCATCATGGCGGCAAGCGCAGCGCGATCAGTGTTCTTCGTATCAACCTCGCCAACGACCTTTCCGTGTCTCAGTACAATGCAACGGTCGGCGATGGCCATCACTTCATGCAGCTTGTGAGAGATGAAAACAATGGAAAGACCAAGCGCGATGGCCTTTCGCAGTGTTTCAAACAGCGCATCGGTTTCCTGCGGCGTCAGCACGGCAGTCGGCTCGTCAAGAATCAGGATTTTGGCGTCACGATAGAGCGCTTTCAGGATTTCAACCCGCTGGCGCTCGCCAACCGAGAGCGAACCGACGCGGGCATCCGGACTAACGGCGAGGCCGAAGTCCCTCGACAGCGCTTCGACCTTCGCCTTGGAAGCGGAACGGCCGGAGCGGTGCGAAAATAACGGCTCCGTGCCGAGGCGGATATTGTCCATCACCGACAGATTGTCGGCGAGCGTGAAGTGCTGGTGGACCATGCCGATGCCGGCTTCAAGCGCCGCGCGCGGATTGCCGGGCGGCAGCGGCTGGCCGAAGGCCTCAACGCTTCCCTCGTCAGCCACGTAGTGGCCGAACAGGATATTCATCAATGTGGTCTTGCCCGCACCATTCTCGCCAAGCAGCGCAACGACCTCGCCGCGCTTCAGCTCAAGGCTGATCTCATTGTTGGCGACGAGCGGGCCGAAACGCTTGGTGATGCGGTCGAGGCGCAAGACAATGTCCTGCGCCCCGGCCATGGTTTGGCTCAAGATGCTTGACTCATGTGGATTTTGGCTCGTTGTCGTTGACTTCAACCGTGAACGCGCCGGATTTGATGGCCTCAGTCTTCTCTGCCACCAGTTTGGCCGCCGCTTCCGGCACCTTGCCTTCGAATGTGCCAAGCGGGGCCAGCGAGCAGCCGCCTTCCTTCATGGTCGAATAGATGCCGTAATTGTCGGCTTTAAACGCACCGGCCTGCACGGCGGCAATCGCCTTTTGCAAGGTCGGCTCAAAATGCCAGAGTGCGGAGGCGACGACCGTTTCCGGATAGTCTTTCTGCGTGTCGATCACGTTGCCGATGGCCAGAACCTTGCGTTCCTTGGCGGCATCCGAGACGCCGAAGCGCTCGGCATACATGAGGTCCGCCCCGCCATCGATCATCGCAAAGGCGGTCTCCTTGGCTTTGGGCGGATCAAACCACGAGCCGATAAAGGCGACCTGGAACTTGATGTCCTTGTTCATCTCCCTAGCACCCGCCATGAAGGCGTTCATCAAGCGGTTGACCTCCGGAATCGGGAAGCCGCCGACCATGCCGATGTTGCCTTTGGTCATCGACCCGGCGATGATGCCGGACAGATAGGCTGCGTCCTGAATGTAGTTGTCGAACACGGCAAGGTTCGGGTTCTTGCCGTCCGGCAGGAAGGACGAGCCGAGGAGGAAGGCGACGTCCGGATACTCGGCGCATACTTCGCGTGCTTCCGCTTCAGCGCCGAAAATCTCGCCGACGATCAATTTGACGCCGGCTTCGCAATATTCGCGCATGACACGCGGATAGTCAGTGTTGGCGACATTTTCGGTGAATGTGTAATCGACCTGGCCCGCAGCTTTTGCAGCTTCTGCAGCCAGATGAATGCGGCTGACCCACTGCTGCTCGACCGGCACGGTATAGATGCCGGCCATCTTGATCGGATCAGCGGCGATAAGCGCCTTTGGCATGACGGAGGCAAGGGCCAGTGTGCCTGTGCCGAGCATCAGATTGCGGCGAGAAACGTTCAGATGACGAGTGTCCATGTGTATTCCCCTGTTATTGTTTGACTGGTCCCGGTCTTGTTCGAGCCTGCCTGAAAATTCACTTTGGCGGCCAACTGAAGCGACTTTCTGCGCTTCCGGTGCTCACGTACAAATGTACGCTCCGCTCCGGTTCTCGAAAGCCACTCCATTTGACTCGTCAAACTGAATATTGAGTCAAGCTCTTATTTTGACCAGACGGTAAAACCTTTTCTCTGGGCGCACAAGGACAGGAATCGATCAAATGCATGTCGCGCCGCATGACGGCGCAGGCATCGGAAAAACGCTGGCGGATGGATGGACAAACATCGCATTTCATACTGATATAACAGTTAGACGCGGAGGAGATACCAGTGAAGCGCAGACGGTTTGACCGCATCGGCAATGGCGGCATTGAGTTTACAGAGCTTGGCTTCGGTTCCGCTCCAATTGGCAACCTTTACCGAGCGATCTCGGACGGTGATGCGCAGGCCGTGCTGGAGGCGGCATGGGAGACTGGCTGCCGTTACTTTGACACGGCGCCACAGTATGGGCTCGGGCTTTCGGAGACACGTTTGAACGGTTTTTTTCGCGGAAAGCCTCGCGACGCATACACGGTAACAACGAAAGCTGGCCGCCTGCTAAAAGTCTGCAAGCCTGAAGAGCGGATTGGGATTGGCAAGTTTTTCGAGACGCCTACGCGGCGCGAGGTGTTCGACTATTCCTACGACGGAATCATGCGGTCGCTTGATGCCTCGCTCGAACGGCTCGGGCTTGACCGGATTGACATCCTCCTGGCGCACGATTTGTGCATATACTCCCATGGCAGCAAGGCGGCCTCCGATGCGCGGGTCGAAGAGTTCATGCGCTCGGGCTACTATGCGATGCTGTCGCTGCGCGATCAGGGCGTGATCAAGGCGTTTGGCGCAGGCGTCAATGAATGGGAGGTCTGCCAGACGCTCGCCGAGCGGGGCGACTTCGACCTGTTCCTCCTTGCCGGTCGCTATACGCTTTTGGAGCAGGAATCGCTGACGAGCTTTCTGCCATTGTGCGAAAAACGCGGCATCGGCATCATTCTGGGCGGGCCCTACAATTCGGGCATTCTGGCGACAGGAGCCAAGGCCGGGGCAAACTATAATTACTCGGCAGCGCCCGGCGATGTGATTGACCGCGTGTCACGTATAGAAGAGGTCTGCAACAGCCATGGCGTTGCCATGATCAGCGCTGCGCTGCAGTTTCCGCTGTATCATCCAAGCGTCGTCTCGGTGATCCCCGGCGGGCAGAGTGTTGACGAGGTCAATCAGAACCGGGCAATTCTTGACGTCAAAATTCCGGCAGCGCTCTGGCATGATCTGAAGGCGCAAGGGCTGATCCGGCAGGATGCGCCGACACCATGATCAAGGTTGACGCGCATCAGCATTATTGGATCCCGGCGCGCGGCGATTATCACTGGATGCCGCAGGATCATCCTGTTCTGACTAAGCTATACGGGCCGGGCGATCTTGCGCCTTTGATTGACGCTGCTGGTGTCACCAAGACCGTTCTTGTGCAGGCGGCGCAGAGTGTTGAGGAGACGGAATATCTCCTCGGCATCGCCGATTCGACGCCATCGGTACTCGCGGTTGTCGGCTGGATTGATTTTGAGAACCGCGACCATTTGCGGCAGCTTCAGCGGCTGGCCAGACATCCAAAGTTTGCCGGCGTCAGGCCGATGATACAAGACATTGCCGACGACAGTTGGATGCTGCGCAGCGATGTGCAGTGGGCGTTCTCGGCCTTGACGGATTTGAATCTCACATTCGATGCGCTGGGCTTTCCGCGCCATCTGAGCAATTTCCACACGATTTTTACGCGCTATCCGCGCCTTCGCGCCGTGGTCGACCATTGCATGAAGCCGCAGATCGGCAAAAACGGAGTGGTTGATACCGGGTTTGAGTTCTGGGCAGCGGGAATGGCGCGGATTGCGCAGGAGACCAATGCGTTTTGCAAGCTGTCAGGCATTGTCACAGAGGCCGGTGATCGCTGGACCGCGCAGACGTTGCGTCCTTATGCGGCACATGTGCTTGACGCGTTCGGACCTGACCGCGTGATGTGGGGTTCGGACTGGCCGGTGTGCCTGCTGCAGGCAAGTTACGCGCAGTGGCATGAGACGGCGCAGGTTCTGTGCGGACATTTCAGTGAAGCCGACAACGCCAAGGTTTTTGGCGGCAATGCACTGGCGTTTTACCGGCGCGATTGAAGCCGGACAGACTCAAACGCGACCATCCAACCCTGACTTGCTGCTTCCCGGACGGGGCTCGTCCATATCCGGTATTGTAGCGCAAACCCCGTTGTGCTGTGCGGATCAAGCCCGCAGCTCACCATTGCCACGCCCCGTTGCCGGTCTGGCCATTTCAAAGATCGCTCTCTCCTTTCAGAAAGAGTCTGGGAAACAGGGTGTGTGGTCCTGTCTTTGGCTGTAGATAAGCATGTGACATCGCCACACACCCTGTCCGGTGGGTTTGCACTGACAATGCCTTTGCGCGCGCCGTAGTCGCAAGCATCGCTCCAGCATCTGGC
>JANPGC010000180.1:0-3818 GCA_031423755.1 Phyllobacteriaceae bacterium
CACCGAAAGCGCCGCGCGCCGGGTCAATGCCGCCTATGCCATAGATGGGACGCGCGCGGACGGCACTGTCCGCCCGGCCCATATCAAAGACCGCATCCGCGCGCTCGGACCGACCGTGCGCCTGGACCTGACATTGAAGCCGGCCGATCCCAATGCCGGTCAGTGGGTGATCTGATGTACCGATATGACCAATACGACCAGGCCATGGTCGACACCCGCGTCGCCGAATTCCGCGACCAGACCCGCCGCCGCATCGAGGGCCACCTCACCGAGGACCAGTTCAAGCCGCTCAGGCTGATGAACGGGCTCTATCTGCAGCTCCACGCCTACATGCTGCGCGTCGCCGTCCCCTATGGCACGCTGTCGAGCGCGCAAATGCGCATGCTCGGCGACATCGCCGACAAGTACGATCGCGGCTATGGCCACTTCACCACCCGCCAGAACATCCAGTACAATTGGCCGGCGCTGAAAGACATGCCTGCGGTTTTGGCCGAATTGGCCGAAGTCGAGATGCACGCGCTGCAAACCTCCGGCAATTGCATCCGCAATGTCACTGCCGATCATTTCGCCGGTGTTGCCGCCGATGAAGTTGCCGATCCGCGCCCGGCGTCGGAAATCCTGCGCCAATGGTCGTCGATCCATCCGGAATTTTCTTACCTGCCGCGCAAGTTCAAGATCGCCGTCACCGGCGCGCCGCATGACCGTGCCGCCATTCAGGTGCATGACATCGGCTTGCATCTGGTCAAGAACGACAAGGGAGAGCTCGGATTTGTCGTTTATGTCGGCGGCGGGCAGGGCCGCACGCCGATGGTGGCCAAGAAAATCCGCGACTTCCTGCCTGAAGAAGATTTGCTCGCCTATTCGACCGCGATCCTGCGCGTCTACAATCTGGAGGGCCGCCGCGACAACAAATACAAGGCGCGCATCAAGATCCTCGTCCACGAGATGGGTACCGAAGAATTGCGCCATGCGGTCGAGGCCGAGTTTGAAGCCTTGAAAGACACAGAGCTGAAACTGCCGGAAGCAGACATCCGCGCCATCGAAGCCTATTTCGCGATGCCAAACCTTCCCGAGCGTGCCGAAGGCCATGGCAAACTCGCAGCTGACCGCAAGGCTGATGCCGGTTTTGCAGCTTGGGTAAGCCAAAACAGTGTTGCCCACCGCAATCCGGATTATCGCGCGATCACCATTTCGCTCAAGCCCATCGGCGGCATTCCGGGCGATGCCTCGGCGGACCAGATGGACTTGATCGCTGACATTGCCGAGAAATACTCCGCTGACGAGCTGCGCATCAGCCACGAGCAGAACATCATCCTTCCGCATGTCGCGCTGGCTGACCTCAAGACGGTCTACGATTTGCTGGTCCCGGCCAATCTCGCCACGGCCAACTCGAACCTGATCTCGGACATCATCGCCTGCCCGGGGCTCGACTATTGCGCGCTTGCCAACGCGCGCTCGATCCCGGTTGCGCAGAAGATTTCCGAGCGCTTTGGCGATCTTGCCCGCCAGCGCGACATTGGCGAGTTGAAGCTGAAAATCTCCGGCTGCATCAATGCCTGCGGTCATCATCATGTCGGCCACATCGGTATCCTCGGCGTCGAGAAGAAGGGCGAGGAGCTATACCAGATCACGCTCGGCGGCTCGGCGGATGAGAACACGACCATTGGCGACATCATAGGCCGCGGCTTTGGCCCTGATGAGATCACGGATGCGATTGAAACGGTCGTCGAAACCTATCTCGCCCATCGCCGCGACGCCGGTGAAAACTTCCTTGCCGCCTACCGCCGCCTTGGCCAAGCCCCGTTCAAGGAGGCCCTTTATGGTACCGTTGAAAAAGCTGCCTGAGCCGGTCGCTTCCGACCCGATTGCCGACGCCAAGGAACTGGCACGGGTGCTGAACGCCCGCTTTGCCGGGGCGAAGGCGCAAGACGTGATTGCCTATGTCGTGCGCGAGGGCTTCACCGGCCATGTCGGCGCAGTGTCCTCGTTCGGCGCGGAATCGGCGGTGTTGCTGCATTTGATCTCGACCGTTGATACCAAGACGCCAGTCCTCTTCCTCGACACCGGCAAGCATTTTGGCGAAACGCTCGACTACCGTGACCAGCTGGTCGATTTCCTCAAACTTGAAGATGTCCGTCCAATCCTGCCGCTTGAAGACAGGTTGGCGGCAGATGATCCGGACGGCGAGTTGCACAAGGTCTCGACGGACCGCTGCTGCGCCATCCGCAAGGTCGAGCCGATGGCTCGCGCGGTCATTCCGTTTGACGCGTGGTTCACGGGCCGCAAGCGCTTTCAGGCCGCAACGCGCACAGAACTGCCGCTGTTTGAGGCCGTGGGGCATCGCCTGCGCATCAATCCGCTGGCCGGTTGGTCGGAAGATGATGTCGCTGACTATCAGGAACGCAACGCCCTGCCGGAGCACCCGCTGATCCCGTATGGCTATTTCTCAGTCGGCTGCGCCCCGTGCACCGAACCGTCGCCGCCAGAAGACCAGCGCGGCGGCCGCTGGAAGGGTCAGGCCAAGGTCGAGTGCGGCATTCATCTTGGCGGGCTTGAAGCTTCGCTGACAGATTCATCGCTTTAAGGAGCGGATATGAGCGAACAGACAGTCAAACTCTGGAAAGACCAAGCGTTCGTCGAGGACGTCTGGCGTCACGCCGAGGAAGATGATGGCGAAGGCCATGTCATCCTTCCGTTAGCGGCCTGGCTGGGTCTCAGTGTTGACCGGCGCAAGGCTGGATCAAACCGGCTCGGCGTTCTGCTCGCGCCCGGCGACAAGCTCGATGCCATTGTTGCTGACCTTGCAAACCTGCCGCTCGTTGCCTTGTCCTTCCCTGCCTACAATGACGGTCGTTCGCATTCGAAGGCCGCGCTGCTCAAATCGCGCCATGGCTTTACCGGGGAAGTCCGCGCCGTTGGCGATGTGCTGGTTGATCAGATTCCGCTTCTGTTGCGCAATGGCTTCGACACGCTGGAGGTCAAGAACCCGGTTGCCATCCGCCGTCTGGAGGAAAGCCGGTTGACAGCTGTCAACATTTTCTACCAGCCCGCAACCGCTCCGTCTGCCAAGGGCCAAGGCTATTCCTGGCGCCGCCAGCCAACCGCCTGACGATTCAATCCACCTCAAAGCATCCCACCGGACCCTCGCCCATGCAAATCCATGTCACAGACCAAACCGGAACGCGCCATACGCTGGAAGCCCTTGAGGGCTGGCGCGTCATGGAGATCATCCGCGACTGGGGCCTTGATATCAAGGCCGAGTGCGGCGGTGCCTGCGCCTGTGCCACCTGCCATGTCCATGTCGGGGCAGAGTGGGTTGGCAAGCTTTATCCGGCCTCGGACGAAGAGCATGACATGCTCGACAGCGCTTTTGACGTTGAGCCCAACTCGCGCCTGTCTTGCCAAATCTTGATGAGTGACGCTTTGGACGGTCTCGAAGTCAGGCTTGCACCGGGAACGGAAGTCGGCGAGCGCTCCGCAGCCGCTTGAGGTGGCCGGGGTTGACTCGCTGCCCGAAAGGTTCGGGCTGCCGGATGTCGCCGTTCCTCATTTGACTTTCGCTTGAACTGTCGCGTGCCGCTACCGAACTGATCAGCGCCGACGAGCAGCCATGATTGTTCAGTGCCACACCCGCTCGCGCGTCTGGCCATTTCAAAGATCGCTCAACCATTTTCAGGAAGAGTCTGGGAAACAGGGTGTGTGGTCCTGTCTTTGGCTGTAGATAAGCATGTGACATCGCCACACACCCTGTCCGGTGGGTTTGCACTGACAATGCCTTTGCGCGCGCCGTAGTCGCAAGCATCGCTCCAGCATCTGGC
>JANPGC010000181.1:0-9604 GCA_031423755.1 Phyllobacteriaceae bacterium
GGAATATCGACCGGCATGCCGAGCGTCGTCGCGATCACTTTCAGCCAATAGTCCGAGCGTGATCCGCCGCCGACAGCCGACACGCGGCCAAGCTCGGTTCCGGCGCTGCGCAGGGCTTCGAGACTGTCACGCACGGCAAATGCAACGCCCTCGACCACCGCCTTGGTCAATGCCGTTGCGCCGGACTCGTGGCCAAGCCCGGTGAATGCGCCACGGATGGCGGCGTCATTGTGCGGTGTGCGCTCGCCGGACAGGTAGGGCAGGAACGTTACCGGCCCCGGCCGTTTGAGCTCTGTGCCAAGCGAACCGGTCAGCGCCGCTGCATCGCGGCCTGTTAGGTTCGACAGCCAGTTCAGACTGTCGGTCGCAGACAGGATGACACCCATCTGATGCCATGTGTTCGGCACGGCGTGGCAGAAGGCATGAACGGCAGAATCCGGATTTGGCAGATAGCGCTCGTTAGAGGCAAACAACACGCCAGAAGTGCCAAGCGAGACAAATGCCGTGCCCGGCGCAACAGCGCCGATGCCGCAAGCGGAAGCCGCATTGTCGCCCGCCCCGCCAGCCACCACCACGCCTTGGCCCATGCCCCAGCGCGCGGCTAGCTCGGGCCGCAATGTGCCGGAAACATCAGTGCCTTCTACAAGGTTCGGCATGTGCTCAATGCCGAGACCGGTCGCCGCGAGTAGACGTGCGTCCCAAGCGCGGGCACCCGTGTCGAGCCACGAAGTGCCCGCCGCGTCTGACATTTCGGACGCATGCTCGCCGGTCAGCCAATGGCGCAGATAGTCTTTCGGCAAAAGCACCCAGCGGATGTTGGCAAAAACGTCGGGCTCATTGCGCGCAACCCATAGAAGTTTGGGCGCGGTGAAGCCGGGAAACACGATGTTGCCTGTCAGTTGCCGGAAGATCGGCTGACTGTCGAGCTCATGCGCCTCGGCATGGCTGCGGGTGTCATTCCACAGGATGCAGGGACGTAGCGCGCGGTCGTGCTTGTCCATGAGCGTCGCGCCATGCATGTGGCCGGACAATCCGATGCCGCGCACGCGGGCAAGCAGCTCGCCGTGGTTCACCTTCAACTCGTCAATCGCCGCTGTCGTGGCGCCAACCCAATCGCCGGGCTCCTGCTCGGACCAGCCCGGATACGGGCGCGACACGTCCATGGGGCGCGAAGCGGACGCCAGAATCTTCTGGTTTTCGTCCATGATAATGACTTTGGAGCTGGAGGTACCCAGATCAATGCCGAGATAGGTGGTCATGTTTTGGCTCTTTATGTGGTGTGCGTTTGGGCAACAGTGCGCTGGAATGTCATGCGACCTCCAGTATTGAAACGTCGCGGCCAGATACGTTCTCTGGCCCGCTCGCGACCTGCTCGTCAACGGCAAGCAGCGCGGTCACAGTCGCTCCCTGTCGGATCAGCGGCAATTCGAACTCGAACAATTCATGCTCGAAATGCGCGTCAAATCCGCCCGAGTTCGACTCGGAAATGCAGGCGCGGATATACGGCTCGCAAATGTCAAACGCGGCAGTCCCCGAACCGACAAAGGCAATCGGTACCGGGTCTGTCAGCGCGAACAGGCTGGCGAGTCCCGTTCCGATCGCCTCGGCCGCCTCCCTGTAGGCGCGCCGTTCAGGGCCATCCGACTGGCGGGCCTTTCTGGCCAGCGTGCGCATGTCAAGGCCCGACAGTTCAACCGGCGGCAGCGCATCATCCGGCAGCCCGTGCGCGGCGCGCCAGATCGCATAGTCCCCGGCATAAGCCTCGATACAGCCGCGGGAACCGCAGCGGCACAGGGCACCGTTGTGCTTGTAGAGCATATGCCCGAACTCGGCAGCAGACGAGCTTCGCCCGGCAAACAAGCGGCCATTGAGATAAAGCCCCATGCCGATGCCATGCGACAAAAGCACGGCAAGGCAATCTTTGCCATAGCGGTCCGGCTCAAGCCAGCGCAGCGCCACCGCGATCATCGAACAATCATTGGCAACAGTGACCGGGCACCCGAACTCGCCTTGCAGATAGTCGGCCAGATGAACGTTGCGTCCGGCGGCAATCGGCGACCACAACAGATCCCGGCCTTCCGCGTCGGTGCGGCCCTGAACCGCCATGACAATGGACGCGGGCTGTTCAACACCGGCATTTGACAGAGCCATCCGGATCAATTGCGTACAGCGCACCAGCAAATCTTCACCCGAACAGGCCGCTGTCGAAAACCGTTGGTCAAGCTCGCAGATTGCCTTGCCAGTATAATCGCTCACCCCGACCGAAAGCTGGTTATGGGTCAGTTCAACGGAAACAACATAGGCGCGGGCAGGGGCAAGCCCTATGGCAATCTGCGGTCGCCCGCGCCGGCTGCCCGATGGCTCGAACTCGCGCTGCTCGGCCAGCACGCCTTCATTCAAAAAATCTGATGTGATGGCGGAGACGGTAGAGGGCGACAAAGCAGTTGCCGCGCACAGGTCCGTGCGCGACATGGTCGCGCTTCGGCGCAATGCCGCGATCACCACAGCACGGTTTTGACGCCGGACCAGATCCGACCCCGCCTTCAACTGCACAATTTTCTCCTCCCGAACACCGCAGCCCCTCCTCTTGTGGCAGCGGTTCAGGCCAACCTGCCGATTGGCCCTTGAAAACAATGTTGACACAGGTTTGAATATGAGTCACTATTTTTTTCGGCACTCGAAATAAAGAGTGGCCGCCGCTTGCGGAATGTGTCCCGCCAAGCGTTGTGTGAAAATGTGCCCCAACGGGCATCGGGAGGAACTAATGAAGAAATTTGCCGCCGCCCTCGCGGGCGCTGTGTTTGCAATGTCTTTCGCCGCGCCTGCGCTGGCCAAGGACAAGACCATTGCCGTGTCCTGGAAGACCTTCCAGGAAGAGCGCTGGAAGACTGACGAAGCCGCCATCAAGGCTGTTGTTGAAGCCGCAGGCGACAAGTATATCTCGACGGATGCGCAGAACTCCGCCCAGAAGCAGGCTGCCGACATCGAAGGCCTGATTTCGCAGAAGGTTGACGTCATTCTCGTCGTCGCTTTCGACAGCGATGGCATCCTGCCGTCGATCAAGGCAATCAACGATGCCGGCATCAAGGCAATTGCCTATGACGTCCAGTTTGAAGACCCGTCAGCGCTTTACGTGACGTTTGACAACGTCGGCGTCGGCCGCCTGATGGCCAAGGAAATCCTCGCTGCCAAGCCGGAAGGCAACTATGCCTTCATCAAGGGCGACAAGGGCGATCCAAACGCCACATTCCTGTTCATGGGCATCACCGAAGTTCTCAAGGAGAGCATGGACTCCGGCAAGATCAAGAACGTCTGTGAAACGTTCACGGACGGCTGGAACCCTAACAATGCCCAGAAGAACATGGAACAGTGCCTGACCGCCAACGGCAACAAGATCGACGCCGTTGTCTCGGAAAATGACGGCATGGCATCCGGTGTTGTGGCTGCGCTCGAAGCGCAGGGCCTCGCAGGCACTGTGCCGGTTTCGGGTCAGGACGGCGACAAGGCCGCTTTGAACCGCGTTGCGCTCGGAACCCAGACCGTCTCGATCTGGAAAGACGCACGCGCCCTTGGCAAGGTCGCCGCTGAAGCCGCTGTTGCGTTGGCTGCCGGCACTGCAATGGACGCGCTTCCGGGTGTTATCAAATTCGCGGACGGCAAGAACAAGGTTGAAATGAACTCGATCCTGCTCGCGCCGACTCCCATCACCAAGGCAAACCTTAATGATGTGATCTCGGCTGGCTGGATTTCCAAGGAAGAAGCCTGCGCTGGCGTCAAGGGCGACGTTGAGGCCTGCAAGTAATTTCTGGTCTTGCAAGTAATTCAAGCTTTGCAAGTAGCACTTGCCTGACTTGAACGATTGAACGAACATGGCCGCGTCACTTGTAAAAAGTGGCGCGGTTTTTTTGGGAGCAGTCTTAACGGGACAACCGCATAACGGGGAGGGAATTCATGTCTAATACGACCCAAGGCCCGCAAGGGCCGACCACGGTAGAGGAAAGCGCGTTCACGCGTTTTCTGCGTGCCACTGAAATTGATGCGCGCATTCTCGGCATGATCGCCGCGTTGCTGGTGATCTGGTGCATTTTCGATATCTGGAGCGGGATTATCCGTCCAAACAACGGTCTTTTCGGCGGTTCGTTTCTGACGCCGCGCAACATATGGACGCTTTTTGTCCAGACATCATCCATTGCCGTCATGACCACGGGTATGGTGCTGATCATCGTTATGCGCCAGATTGACCTGTCGGTCGGCTCGATGCTAAGCCTGATCGCTGTCGCAGGCGCGGTGCTTCAGGTCTACAATCTCGGCCCCATGCTTGGGGTTGGCCATCCGGCAATCTGGATAATTGCTATCGTGATGATTGTCGCGCTCGGCACCCTGATCGGCGCGTTCAACGGCTATCTGACCGCCTACGCACAAATCCCGTCCTTCATCGTCACTCTGGGCGGCCTGATCGGCTATTCAGGAGTCGCGTTTCTGCTTGCCAAAGGCGAAACGGTCGCGCCCATGGACAAGACCTTCAAAATCATTGGCGGCGGCATACCCTCATCATGGCTTGGACCGGTGTGGAGCTGGGCGGTGGCATTGCTCGCCTGCGCGGCAATCGTGTTTGCGATCACCAATGGGCGCAAGCAACGCCTCCGGTTCAGCTTCCCGCTTCGCCCGGTGTGGGCGGAAGTCTCGCTTGCCGCCATCGGCAGCTTGGGCGTGCTTGCCGTTACGGCCATCTTCAACAGCTATCCATGGCCGCCCAAGCTGATAGAGCAGTATGCGCTTGCCAACCAGATCGTCATTCCGGCAGGCATTGAAAACCGTGACGGCGATGCGATCTGCATGGCTGCCGACAAAATCGTCCGCTGCACCGACGGGCTCATTTACTACACAGGCTATGCAGTGCCGGTGCTCATAGCGCTGGCAGTTGGCGCGCTAATGACCTTTGTGTCCACCCGCACACGCTTCGGCCGCTACGTCTACGCCATCGGCGGCAACCCCGAGGCGGCAGAGCTTGCCGGCATCAACACCCGCCTGATGAAGGTCAAGGTGTTTGCGCTGATGGGCTTCCTGGTTGGCGTCTCGTCAATCATATCCTCGGCACGCCTTGACGCGGCCACCAATGCGCTCGGCTCGCTCAATGAGCTCTACGTGATCGCGGCTGCCGTTATTGGCGGCACATCGCTGGCAGGTGGCGTCGGCACCATTTACGGCGCCATGCTCGGCGCCCTGTTGATGCAGTCAATCATTTCCGGCATGTCGCTGCTCAATCTGCCAGCGGCCTTCCAGAACATTGTTGTCGGCTCGGTGCTGGTGCTCGCGGTGTTCCTCGATCAGCTTTATCTTCGCCGCGTGAAATAAGGGAGCAAGACAATGGCCACTGCAGAAATGAACCGCAACTCTTCTTCCGCAAACCGCGGCACACCGCTCATCGAAATGCGCGACATCTCCATCGGCTTCGGCGGCATCAGGGCTGTCGATCAGGCGTCGGTAGACCTTTATCCCGGTGAAGTGGTCGGACTTCTCGGCCATAATGGTGCCGGCAAATCGACGTTGATCAAAATCCTGTCCGGTGCCTACCGGCGCGATCACGGCCAGATTTTCATTGATGGCAAGGAAGTGTCGATCCAAAACCCGCGTGATGCCAAGGCGCAGGGCATCGAGACCATCTACCAGACGCTGGCGCTCGCCGACAATGTCGACGCTGCCGCCAACCTCTACCTCGGCCGTGAACTGCAAACGCGCTTCGGCACACTTGACGATGTCGCTATGGAGTCCGAGGCGCGCAAGGTGATGCACCGTCTCAACCCGAACTTCCGCCGCTTCAAGGAGCCGGTGATGAAACTGTCGGGCGGCCAGCGCCAGTCGGTCGCCATCGCCCGCGCCATCCTGTTCAACGCGCGGATCCTGATCATGGATGAGCCAACGGCAGCGCTCGGACCGCAAGAGACCGCGCAGGTTGGCGAACTCATCAAACAGTTGAAGGCAGAAGGCATCGGCATTTTCCTGATCAGCCACGATTTGCACGATGTGTTTGATCTGGCAGACCGCATCTGCGTCATGAAGAACGGCAAGGTTGTCGGTACTGCCAAGACCAGTGATGTGACAGGCGATGAAGTGCTAGGCATGATCATCGCCGGCAAATGCCCGCCGGGCGCAATCCCGGGACCGGGCGCGCTGGCGAACTGACGCCATTCTTGTTGCATCAAACATAAACCCGCCGGATCGCTTCGGCGGGTTTTCATTTGCCCGCCGCAAACGGGCAAGCCTGTCGCGCATTTTGCACTTGCGTTCTGACGCGCCATGCAGGAAGCAATCTACTTGCGGACGATGGAGTGACGATATGAAGAAAGTATACGACAACGCGGCAGCCGCGCTCGACGGACTTTTGTTCGACGGCATGTTCATCGCAGCCGGCGGCTTCGGCCTTTGCGGCATACCCGAACTGCTGATCGCTGCGATCCGCGACAATGGCGCGAAGAATCTGACCATTGCCTCCAACAACGCCGGCGTCGATGGCTTTGGCCTTGGCGTCCTTCTGGAAAACCGGCAGGTCAAGAAAATGCTGTCTTCCTACGTCGGGGAGAATGCGGAATTCATGCGGCAATATCTGTCCGGCGAACTGGAACTGGAGTTCAACCCGCAGGGAACGCTCGCCGAGCGCATGCGGGCAGGCGGTGCCGGCATTCCGGGCTTTTATACCAAGACCGGCGTCGGCACCGTGATTGCCGACGGCAAGGAACACAAGGACTTCGACGGCCAAACCTACATCCTCGAGCGCGGCATTTTTGCCGACCTGTCGATCGTCAAGGCGTGGAAGGCCGATGCCACCGGCAATCTCGTCTTCCGCAAGACCGCCCGCAACTTCAATCCGCCCGCCGCGACCTGCGGCAAGGTCTGCGTCGCGGAAGTGGAAGAGATCGTGCCCATCGGCTCTCTCGATCCCGACGCCATCCACGTGCCGGGCATTTATGTGCACCGGCTCATTCAAGGCCAACATGAAAAGCGCATTGAACAGCGCACCGTCCGGAAAAGGGAGACAGTATAATGGGCTTGATCGAAGACGCTGATGACAGCACCGCAGCCGCAACGTCCTACACCGATGCCTTTCTCGACGCCGCCGTTACCAAGATTGACGCCACCTTCGGGATGGGTTTCGCACGCGCGAATCCGGTGCTGATAGGTGCCATGATTCAGGCAAGCGCCGCAAACCTGAACGCCTTCATGGCGGCGGCGGCCAACATGCCGATGGAAATGTTTGACATGATGCCCGACGACGATGACGACTTCCCCTTGCCACCGAAGAAACCGAAAAAGGGGGGCCGCTGATGGGCTGGGACCGGAACCAGATGGCCGCACGGGCGGCCAAGGAACTGCGCGACGGCTGGTATGTGAACCTCGGCATCGGCATCCCGACGCTGGTGGCGAACTACATTCCGCATGACATTGAGGTGACACTGCAATCGGAAAACGGCATGCTCGGCATGGGTCCGTTCCCGTTTGAGGGCGAAGAAGACGCCGACCTCATCAACGCCGGCAAACAGACCATCACCGAACTGCCAAAGACTGCATTTTTCGACTCCGCCCAGTCGTTCGCCATGATCCGTGGAGGCAAGATCGCCATGGCGATTCTCGGCGCCATGGAAGTTGCCGAAAACGGCGATCTCGCCAACTGGATGATACCCGGCAAGCTGGTCAAAGGCATGGGCGGCGCGATGGACCTTGTCGCCGGTGTCGGCCGTGTGGTCGTCGTCATGGACCACACGTCCAAACACGGCGAGTCGAAGGTGCTGAAATCCTGCACCCTGCCGCTCACCGGCAAGGCGGTCGTCAACCGCATCATCACCAATCTTGGTGTTCTTGATGTCGTCCCCGGCGGCCTGAAAATCATCGAATGCGCCGACGGCGTGAGCGAAGCAGAACTGCGCGCCGCAACGGAAGCGACAATCGTCGGCTAATACCGGCGCGGCGCCTCGGGCTTGTTCATCAGTATTGCCTCGATCTTGTCCTTCAACGCATCGGTCATCAAATGGCGGCTTTCAAGGGCCGCCAGATTGTCCTTGAGCTGGCTTTCCTTTGATGCGCCGAGGATGACCGTCGAGACATGCGGGTTGGACAGGCACCAGAGCAGCGCCATGTGATGGATCGGCATCCCGGCCTTTTCGGCAACAGACGCCAGTTTCTCGATCTTGACGAGCTTCGCCTTGCCAGCCGGGCTTTCCCACTCGGCCTTCAGCCATTCATAGCCCGGCAGATTGAGGCGGCTGTCATCGGGAATGCCCTTGTTGTATTTGCCAGTAAGCACGCCTGAAGCCAGCGGCGACCAGATGGTCGTGCCGGTGCCGACGAGATCATAAACCGGCAAATAATCACGCTCGACCTTTTCGCGCTCGAACATGTTGTATTGCGGCTGTTCCATCGTCGGCGGCGTGATGCGCAAGTCGCGCGCCACTGCATAGGCCTCCGTAATCTGCTGGCCGGACCATTCAGACGTCCCCCAGTAGAGCACCTTGCCTTGAGCGACGAGATCATGCATCGCCCGCACGGTTTCTTCAATCGGCGTGTCGATGTCGGGGCGATGGCAGAAATAAAGATCGAGATAATCCACCTGCAGCCGCTTCAGCGCCGCATGGCAGGCGTCCGTCACATGCTTGCGCGACAAGCCGCGCTGCGTCGGCTTTGACCCGCCCCAGAACACCTTGCTGGACACGGCAAAGCTGTCGCGGGTCCAGTTCAGCTTCTTCAGCGCCTTGCCCATCAAGAATTCGGACTCGCCCGCCTCATACCCTTCCGCATTGTCAAAGAAATTGATCCCGGCCTCATAGGCCGTCGTCATCAGCTTCAGCGCGTCACTTTCATGAACTTGCTTGCTGAAGGTGACCCAGGAACCCAGCGAAAACTCGCTGACCTGCAGGCCTGATTTGCCCAAACGGCGGTATTGCATGAAGTGCTCCTGACTGTTTCTTTTTGCGGGTTGCCACGAAAGCCAGAGGCTGACTCAAAATTCAGTTTGATGAGCCAAATGGAGTGATGTTCGAGAACCGGAGCGGAGCGGACATCAAGTCCGTGAGCACCGGAAGCGCGGAAGATCGCTCCAGTTGGCCTTCAAAGTGGATTTTCAGCAGCCTCTCAGACTTTCACGCGGATCATTTGATAAGAATAGGGCGGCAGCGAAACATTGACAGCGCCATCCTCAACCTTCGCTCCGGTGCCCTTGCGCGGCGCGACGTTGGACTGATCGCCCGCTGTGTTCACCGCTTCAAGACTGGAGTGTGTCATCACCTGATGGTCGATGATGGATGCCTTGCCAAAACCTTGAAGTGACAATTCGACATCGATGGACTGCGAGCCATGCCGGTTGACGGCAAAGAAGCTGATCGTGCCGTCATCCTCATTGTGGACGCCCGAAACGTCCACGTAAGGCACATTGTCGGCGACATCTGCATCATAGCCGGGCGACTTGACGGCAAGGTTCAGCGCGGTGCCGCGACCGAAGATGGACGCAAAATAATAGGGATAGTAGATCGTCTGCCGCCATGCCGCGCCCTTCGGATCGGTCATGATCGGTGCGATGACATTCACCAGCTGCGCGATACAGGCGATCTTGACG
>JANPGC010000182.1:0-3700 GCA_031423755.1 Phyllobacteriaceae bacterium
GTCGTGCCAGCCGCCTGCCGGGTTTCCAGCACCAGCTCATTGAAGCCGACAACGGCGAGCAGCGCGGTGTCCTTGGTGACGACAAGCCACAGATTGGAAAGACCGGGCAATGCATAGGGCAACATGCCGGGCAGCGTCACCCGCCGCAAAGTCTTCCATGGCGACATGCCGTAAGCGCGCGCCGCCTCGATCTGGCCGGGAGGCAAGGCGAGGATCGCACCGCGCAAGACTTCTGTGTGGTAAGCGCCTTGCACAATGCCCAACACGACGATGCCGGCGGCGATGCCGCTGATGTCCACCGGCGAACGTCCCATGGATGCCAGCACATCGTTGATGAGGCTGGTGCCCCCGTAATAAAGCAAGAGGATCAGCACCAGTTCAGGTATGGCGCGAATGATGGTCGTGTAGGCCTCGGCAATGTCTTTCGCCACCGGCCCGCCATAGAGTTTGGCGGACGCGCCGAGTGTGCCCAGCACAAGCCCAATTGTATAGGCACCAATGGCGATTGTCAGTGTGTTGACAAGACCCCGAAGCAAATTGCCGCCCCAGCCTGGAGGCCAGGGCGACAGGAGTTCAAGCGTGCCAAGCGCCAGCATTGGCTGCAGGGCACTTGCCACAAGGCTCATCGGGCGGATGCCCTATGCAAGGAATGCAGAGGCAAAGGTCAGCCGCCGTAGACATCGACGGTGAAGTACTTCTTGGTGATTTCGTCGTACTTTCCGCTCTTGCGAACAGCTTCAATGCCCGCGTTGAACTTGTCCTTCAATTCGGTCTCGCCCTGCCGCAGGCCGACGCCGATGCCTTTGCCGAGAATGGCCGGATCGTCGGCAACATTGCCCTTGAGGTCGCAGCAGGCCTGCCCTGCATCCGTCTTGAGGAAGTCGCCGACTGCGATGGCATCAGCCTGCATTGCGTCAATTCTCCCGGCAGCAAGATCCTGATTGGCTTCATCCTGCGTCTGGTATTCCTTTACCTCAGATGCGACCGGACCGAAATATTTCTTGGCGTAATCTGCGCTGACGGTAGAGACCTGCACGCCGAGAATTTTGCCCGTGAGCCCTTCTGGTGTCGCGGCAAAATCAGTCCCTTTTGCGCCGGCGACCGACGATGGCGTGTTGTAGTATTTGTTGGAGAAATCGATTGTCTTCATGCGCTCTTCGGTGATCGACATCGAAGCCATGATGGCGTCGATCTTCTTGGCGGTGAGCGCCGGAATGATGCCATCCCATGCCACAGGTGTGATCTCGCATTCGAGCTTGGCTTCAGCGCAGACAGCGCCGATGATCTCGACTTCCCAGCCGACCCAGTTGCCAGATGCATCCGGCGAAGCGAATGGCGGATAGGGTTCAGCGGCAATGCCGACCTTTACCGACTCGGCCTGTGCGGCCCCGGCAAAAGCGACTGCGGCAAACAGCGCTGCAATAATGAGTTTCGGACCTTTCATTGCGTATTCTCCTTTTTGTTTTTGTTATGAAACGGACTTGAGAAATTGCCTCAGCCGTTCGGATTTCGGATTGGCGAAGACTTCCGCCGGATGGCCCTGTTCTTCGATCAGGCCATTGGCGAGAAAGATGACCTTGCTCGACACCTCGCGGGCAAACTTCATTTCATGCGTAACCAGGATCATGGTTCGGCCCTCATCGGCCAGATCACGGATCACTTTCAAAACTTCGCCGACAAGTTCGGGGTCAAGAGCCGATGTCGGCTCGTCGAACAGCATGACCTTCGGATTGATCGCGAGGGCCCGGGCGATGGCGGCGCGCTGCTGCTGGCCGCCGGACATGAAAGCCGGATAGACATCGCGCTTTTCCCAAAGGCCGACGCGTTTCAACAGCTCTTCGGCCTTGGCATAGGCCGCGTCCTTTGGCTGGCCGAGAACGTGCATCGGCACTTCGACAACATTCTGGATCACCGTCATATGCTGCCAGAGATTGAAGCTCTGGAAGACCATGCCGAGCGATGTGCGGATGCGCTCTAGCTGGCGGCGGTCAGAGGCCATCGAGCCGCCCTTGCCGTCCGGCTTCATTTTGACCGGCTCACCGCAGATCGAGATCGTGCCGGATGTGGGTGTTTCGAGAAAATTGATGCAGCGCAGAAGCGTGGATTTGCCGGAGCCGGAGCCGCCAATAATGGCGATCACATCCCCTTCAGTGGCGGTGAGTGACACACCCTTGATGACTTCGAGCGGGCCAAAACTCTTGTGAAGATTTTCGACTCGCACAGCTTCTATGGTGCTTGCAGCAAGGGTGGCGTTGGCGGCGGCACTCAATATGCCGCCTCGCCGCAGGCAACTTCAGCCATTGCTGTTTTTATGTGCGATATTCGCGTGCCGTTCATTGCCGGCTTTCCCCATTGTGGCCTCATCCTGCAACGCCATGCGCGCAGCCGTCAAACCTTTTCTGCACTGCTTGCAAAGTTGTTATTCATTTGTATAACAAGGCTCGATTTCTGGAGGAATGGTATGGGCAATTTCGGAGCCAATGCGATGAATGCGCCGCTGCGGCGGGTTGTGATGCGCAAGCCGGACGCAGCGATGAAGCATGCAGATGCGCAGGAATGGCATTACGGCAAGGGGTTTGACGCGGCCAAGGCAGCGGCGCAGCATGCGGTGCTGGCGGGCATAATTGCCGGGCGCGGCGCTGAGATACACTGGCTTGCCGATGCCGATGACAGGCTGTCCGACTCGATTTTCACCCGTGACCCGTCGATTGTCACTCATGCCGGCGCGGTCCTCCTCAACATGGGCAAGCGGCTGCGCAAGGCCGAGCCTGCGTTGCACAAAGCAAAATTTGAGGCACTTGGCATTCCGATCATCGGCGCCATCAAGGAGCCGGGCACGGTTGAAGGCGGCGATACGATTTGGCTGGATGACCGGACACTGGTCGTCGGCCGGGGCATCCGCACCAATCAGGATGGCATTGACCAGCTTGCTGCTATCGTGTCGCCGCATGGTGTTTCTGTTGTCAGCTTCGATCTGCCGCTTTGGGACGGCGAAGACGCTTGTCTGCATCTGATGTCGATGATCAGCCCTTTGGCCGACGATCTTTATCTGGTGCATGCGCCGCTGCTTCCTGTCGCGCTTTACCAACTGGTGAAATCACGCGGCATAAAGCTCATCGTCGCTCCTGCTGACGAGTTTGCGGCATCGAACGGACTTTCGCTCAACGTGCTTGCGACCGGCCCGCGCGACGTCATCATGGTGGCAGGCTTTCCAAAAACCAAGGCAGCCATGGAAGCGGCAGGCTGCACTGTGGCGACCTTTGAGGCCGATGCGCTGTGCATTGCCTGCGAGGGTGGGCCGACGTGCCTCACGGGGCCTGTGTGGCGGGCATGAGCGCGGTTCGCAAACCATTCCGGCGCGAAGGCGAGGATTTGCGCCGCAGCGCGCTTGTCGAGGCGACTTTGACCTGCATTGCAACGCTCGGGATGGAGGGAACGACAGTTCGGGAGATCGCAATCAAGGCAGGCGTCACCGCTGGCCTTATCCGGCATTATTTCTCATCCAAGGATGAGCTCGTGCTCGCCGCCTACTCACACTACGTCGACCAGATGGCCAGTCAGTCGCGTGATGCGGTCAACAGCGCACTGCCTGATCCGTTGGCGCAATTGGCGGCATTTGTGCGCGCGAACCTCAGCGAGCCGGTTGTTGACCAGACAAATCTGGCCCTGTGGGCAGGCTTCATCAAAACCGTGCGCACCA
>JANPGC010000183.1:0-7465 GCA_031423755.1 Phyllobacteriaceae bacterium
GTCATGCAGGCTCCTCGATATGGCCGCACTTCAGCGCTTGGCTCGCCCTGCAAAATTCCCGACCGGATAACCCACTCGATACTTGGTCAAAGGAAGTCATCACTGCCGCCGCAACGAAGGTTGGCGGGCATGCCGTGTTCCCGTCCGACAGGCCCTACCTGCCCTTCCAGCAATGGGCGATGCAGGCCGAAGGGTTGCAGCCGTCGCCGCTCGGCATGCTGGTCCATCCGGTCTATGGCCTGTGGCATGCGTATCGCGGGGCGATCGTTTTTGATGACGTTACGTTGAGTCATGGCGTTGAGAAGTTGAGTCATCCTTGTGACACGTGCGTCGAAAAGCCTTGCCTAAGCGCCTGTCCGGTCAATGCTTTTTCGGAGGGCGGGTTTGCGGTCGCGGACTGCCGGGACTACCTTGGCTCGACTGAGGGTCGCCACTGCCTGGACAATGGCTGCCGGGCGAGAGAGGCCTGTCCGGTCGGGCGGGAGTATGCCTATGTGCCTGAGCAGATGCGTTTTCATATGCGCGCATTTGCAAAATAAATTTCGCACCCCACCCAAGGATTGCCATCATCGCTTCGTCTAAGGTTGTATGGACGCTGTGAGCGGGGTTTCCTTTCTGGATGACCAGTCCCTGGTGCGCAAGGCGCAGCAGGGGGACCGCAGCGCTTTTGGCGAATTGTGTGAGCGGCATTACAGGCTGGCGTTTCAGTGTGCCTGGCGGCGGGTGGGGAACCGGGCTGATGCCGAGGATGTGGCGCAGGACGCGTTGATCCGGATGGGGCAGGGGCTGAAGAATTTGCGCGATGCGGCGCTTTTCCGTGGCTGGCTTTTGCGGATTGTCATCAATGCGGTGACGGATTTGCAGCGGCGTCGGATAGCCGAGCGTGTTGGTGTTGCCGCGTTTGTGGCGGAAGGCGATACGGTCTGGTTTGAGGAAGACAGCCAGGACCGCGATGCAGGTCTGTGGCGGGCGGTGCGGCGGTTGCCGGAGAAACAGTGTGAGGCCGTGCTGCTTGTTTATGCCGATCAGATGAGCCACCGCGAGGCGGCAGAAGCGATGGGCTGTGCGGAGGCGACGGTTTCCTATCATGTTCACGAGGCGCGCAAGCGGCTCAAAACTTTACTCTCGGAGGACGCCCAATGAGCGATCCCGATTTTGATCTTGACCGTCTTGCCAAGCGCGTCGTTCCTGAGCCGCGCGGCGAGGCTGCCATGCTTGCCCGCCGGGCGGCTATGGAGGCGTTTGACGAGACCTCGAAAAAATCCTCAACGGCAACCCAAGGAACGGCCGACCGCCCGCGTCTTATCCATATCGCAACACAGATATGGAGCCACATGATGAAAACGCGTTTCCTTTCAAGCACTGCCGTCGCCACACTGATGCTCGCGCCGATTGCCGGTATTGCCGCTTGGCAGCTGATGCAACTGCGCGAGACTTCGCCGACGATTGTCGGGCAGACGGAAGTCAAACAGGATGCCAGCAAGGATGCACTTGCGGGCAACAAGATCGCCACTGCCGACAAGAAGGCTGCAACACCTGCCGCGTCACCGGCCAAGCCTGTGGAACTTGCCAAAGAGCGTGTGGACCTGCTTGCGGCGGGCAAGGCAAAGACTGAAGCGGATGCCTTGGTCCGCAGCGAAGGCGAGGAGCAGTTTGCGCCCGCCGTTGATGGCGGCGCGGCCATCGTGTCGCAGGACACGCTGACCGATGCGCCCGCTGGCGTCGAAGTGCGGCGCAAGCAGGTTGCCGAGCCGATGCTGGCTCAAGGCCGTCAGACGCAGAACGAGGCCACCGGGCTGATGGCGCCGGATTCGGTGATCGCTCCCCTGCCGATGCCAGAGCCTTCGATGGTTGACGAAGTGAACCGTGACAAGTTTCCGGAATTCAAATCAAACAGCGTCGTGGCTGTGGCCGAACAGCCGGTATCAACCTTCTCGGTCGATGTTGACACATCCGGCTATTCCTCGCTGCGGCGGGCGCTCAATCAGGGTGTTCTGCCGGACCGGGAGTCGGTTCGGATAGAGGAGATGGTCAATTATTTCCCCTATTCCTATGCCGGCCCGGAAAGGGCTGAAGATGCGTTCAAAGCCAACGTGACTGTGACGCCGACGCCGTGGAACCCGAACACCAAGCTTTTGCACATCGGTATCAAGGGCTATGATCTGCCGGTGGTCGAGCAGAAGCCCGCAAACCTTGTGTTTCTGCTTGATGTTTCAGGCTCAATGGACGAGCCGGACAAGCTGCCGCTGCTGAAATCCTCTTTCCGGCTGCTGGTCAACAAGTTGAAGCCGACCGACACGGTTTCGATTGTCACCTATGCCGGCGATGCGGGCATTGTGCTGGAGCCGACCAAGGTTTCGGAGAAGGCGAAAATCCTCAACGCGATTGACACGTTGCAACCGGGCGGTTCTACCGCAGGCGAGGCGGGGATCAATGCGGCTTACGCCCTGGCACAGCAGGCCTTCGTCAAGGACGGCGTCAACCGGATCATGCTGGCGACGGATGGCGACTTCAACGTCGGAGCAGCCTCGGAAGAGGATCTGAAAAAGCTGGTCGAGGAAAAGCGCAAGACGGGCGTGTTTCTATCGATCCTCGGTTTTGGTCAGGGTAACTATCAGGACGTCCTGATGCAGACGCTTGCGCAGAATGGCAATGGCATTGCGGCCTACATCGATACGTTGTCGGAAGCCGAGAAGGTGCTGGTGCAGGAAGCGACCGCGTCGCTGTTTACGATTGCCAAGGATGTGAAAATCCAGATCGAGTTCAATCCCGCGCGTGTTTCAGAGTATCGTCTCATCGGATATGAAACCCGACACCTCAACAATGAGGATTTCAACAATGACCGTGTGGACGCGGGCGATATCGGGTCCGGCCACACGGTGACGGCGATCTATGAAATGACGCCGAAGGGTGCGCCGGGGCAGACCAATGATCCGCTGCGCTACAAGACGGGCAACGAGCCGGATACCTATACGACTTCGACCGGCGAATATGCGTTCGTGAAAATCCGCTACAAGCTGCCGACGGAGGCTACCAGCCGTCTTGTCACACAGCCGGTGACGGACCAGAATGCGGTCGCTGATATTGCCCAAGCGCCGGAAGATGTCCGCTTCGGCATTGCGGTCTCGGCGTTCGGCCAAAAGCTGCGGGATGAGGATGCGACGGCCAACTATCCGGTGGCCGAAATAGAGAAGCTCGCGGCTTCGGCCAAGGGAACGGATGCATTCGGCTATCGCGGCGAGTTCATGAAACTGGTGAGATTGGCGCAGGGGCTCATGCCGAACTGAACCAATGTCGCTCACAACGATTGGCCGCCTTTCGGGGCGGCCTTTTCATTGTTCCCGGTAGCGCAGCGCATCCACGACGAGCCGGAACGCCGGGGACGTCTGTCTGCGCGTCGGGAAATAGAGATGATAGCCGGAAAAAGGCGGGCACCATGGCTGAAGCACCCGCACCAGCCTGCCGGAAATGATGTGGCCGCGCACAAGGTCGTCCGGAACGAAAGCAATGCCATTGCCGGATACGGCGGCCTCGACAATCAACGCAGACGAACTCATGACCACCTGACCTTCGACCCGAACCGAAAATTCACGGCTGTCTTCAGTAAATTCCCAGGCATAAAGCCCGCCAAGAGTGGGCAGGCGCATGTTGATGCAATTGTGGGCGGTGAGATTGGCAGGTTTTTCGGGAATTCCGTGCTTTGCAAAATATGCGGGCGAGGCGACAGCTGCCATGCTCAGGTCCGGCCCGACCTTCACGGCGATCATGTCCTGTGCCACCCGTTCGCCCAGCCGGATGCCCGCATCAAAGCGGCCTTCAACGATGTTGACGAGTGCTTGATCAACGGTCACTTCAAGATGGATATCCGGATAGTCGCGCAACACCGGGGCCAGTTTTGGCCACAAGATGCTCGTGGCCGCATGTTCGCCTGCGGTGATGCGGATGGTTCCGGCGGGTCGTTCGCGCATGGCGGACACAGCGGCAAGCTCGGCATCAATTTCTTCAAAGTGCGGGCCAATGGAGTGAATCAGCCGCTCGCCGGCCTCGGTCGGGGCGACGGAACGGGTGGTTCGTGTCAAAAGCCGGACGCCGAGCCTTTCTTCCAATGCACGAATGGTCTGACTGAGTGCAGACTGCGAAACACCAAGGAGCGACGCTGCCCGGGTGAAACTCTGCTCCCGCGCGACTGTGAACAGGATGAAGAGGTCATTGTAGTTTTTCTGTGCCATTCATTAGCCAGTCTAATAACCGCATACGTATTATGCCATCTTATCCACTTGATGCGGCGCTGCTACAAGAATTTGACGGAGCGTGAGAGTTGCTGCCTGCCAGGTGGTGGCAGCTTGACGTGTGAATTTTCCAGGAGAGCAAAGATGGACGTGCGCACAATCGGCAGCCTCAAAGTGTCGGCAATCGGGCTGGGCTGCATGGGCATGAGTTCGGCCTATGGTCCGGCGGCTGACAAGGATGAAATGATCGCGCTGATACGCGCGGCGTTTGATCACGGTGTGACGTTTTTCGACACGGCTGAAGCCTATGGTCCGTTCGCCAACGAGGCACTGGTCGGCGAAGCGCTGGCTCCGATCCGCAGCAAGGTCGTCATCGCCACCAAATTCGGTTTCGATATTGATCCCGATACTGGCGCGCGTCTCGGCGGAACGAACAGCAGGCCAGACCACATCCGGCAGGTGGCGGAGGCTTCGCTGAAGCGGCTGAAGACCGATGTGATTGACCTGTTTTACCAGCACCGGGTGGATCCTGCCGTGCCGATCGAAGAGGTGGCTGGAACGCTCAAGGCATTGATCAGCGACGGAAAGATCAGGCATTACGGCCTCTCGGAAGCAGGGGCGGATACGATACGGCGCGCGCATGCGGTCCATCCCGTGACCGCAGTCCAGAGTGAATACTCGCTGTTCTACCGGGGCGCGGAAATGGAGATCATTCCGGTGCTCGAAGAACTCGGCATCGGCTTTGTGCCCTTCAGCCCGCTGGGCGCGGGATTTTTGACGGGCAAGATTGACGAGACAACAGAGTTCGACAAGACGGACTTCCGCAATCTTGTGCCGCGTTTCTCGCCTGAGGCGCGCAAGGCGAACATGGCGCTGGTGGAGGTGATCAAGGGCGTTGCCGAGCGCAAGGGCGCGACGCCGGCGCAGGTGGCGTTGGCATGGCTGCTGGCGCAGAAGCCGTGGATTGTCCCCATTCCGGGGACGACGAAACTGCCGCGGCTTGCGGAAAATCTCGGCGCGGTGTCGGTCACGCTGAATGCCGTGGACCTTGGCGAGATTGAGGCGATGGCCGGGCGGATCGAGCTTCAGGGCGCGCGTCTGCCGGAAGCCGCATTGAAGATGACGGGGCTTTAAGCGAGGCCGGACATTTGCAAACATGCGTTCCTTGCAGGGCGAAGGGCGTACTGGCCGGATTGGTCAGTGTGGCGACGGTGTCGCAAGGCGCAAGGTGGAACGAAACCATGACAGATATTGCAGCTTCCTTGCGGGTTGAGGAAACGTTCCGTCCTCTGCGCGGCGTGCTTTTGGTGTTGGCGGCTGTGTTCATCTTCGCCTGCATGGATTCGACCACCAAGCATCTGGCGACGCTTTGGAATGTGCCGCTGGTGGTGGCGGTTCGCTACATTGGCAATCTGATTGTGCTCACAGCCGTCTACGCGCCGCGGCATGGCGCGGCGATTTACAAGACCAACCGCACGGGATTGGTGACGCTGAGGGCGCTGTGTCTTGCCGCCGCTTCGCTGTTTGCCGGTCTGGCGCTGACGCGCATGCCGGTGGCCGAAACCATTTCGATCATATTCCTGGCTCCGTTCGTGGTGATGATCCTTGCCATTCCGCTGCTTGGCGAAAAAGTGACTGGCGCTGGCTGGATCGCGGCGATTGCCGGATTTTGCGGCGTGTTGCTGGTTGTCCGTCCGGGCAGCGGACTGGACGGGCTGGGCGTCTTGTTTGCGCTTGGCTGCGCCACTGTGACGGTCGGCTACTATCTGCTGTCGCGTCTCTTGGCAAAGACCGAGAGCACGATGGCGATGCTGTTTCATACGGCTCTGATTGGCACTGTTCTATTCTGCGCCTATCTGCCGTGGTCGTTTTACGGGCCGATGCCGGATGCGGTTGATCTTGCGCTGTTCATTGCCATCGGGGTGATGGCGGCGCTCGGCCATTTCCTGTTTACTGCGGCCTTCCGGCAGGCTCCGGCGTCCTTCCTTGCGCCGGTCAACTACTTCCACCTGTTGTGGGCGGCGCTGCTGGGCTGGCTGGTATTCGATCATGTGCCGACAAAGCTCAGCATCGCTGGCATGGTTTTGATCGGCATCTCAGGAGCGGCGACGGCGATATTGTCGAGCCGGAAGACCAACACGAACGCCGCGCCTGTTGAAGCCGACGCGTCGGAAGTTTGAAGCAAACAACGGAAAGGAACGCATCATGAGAAAACGCACACTCGGGCAGGGTCTTGAAGTCTCAGCTCTCGGGCTCGGCTGCATGGGCTATGGGGAGGCCATCGACCGCAGCGAAATGATCGCCTTCCTGCGCGGCGCGGTGGAGCGCGGCGTCACATTTTTTGACACGGCGGAGGTTTACGGGCCTTGGACAAACGAGGACGTCGTCGGCGAGGCGCTGGAGCCGTTCAAGGGCAAGGTCGTTATTGCCACCAAGTTTGGCTGGGATATCGATCAGACTACCGGCATTGCCTCTGGCGGGTTGAACAGCCGTCCGGAGCAGATTCGCAAGGCTGTTGAGGGGAGCCTGAGGCGGTTGCGCGTTGATTGCATTGATCTGCTCTACCAGCACCGGGTTGATCCCGATGTGCCGATGGAAGATGTCGCCGGGACCGTGCGGGAGCTGATTTCACAGGGGAAGGCGAAGCATTTCGGCATGTCGGAGGCGGGTGTGGACTCGATCCGGCGCGCCCATGCCGTGTTGCCTGTGACGGCGCTGCAGAGCGAGTATTCGCTGTGGACGCGAGATCCAGAGGCAGAAATCTTGCCATTGCTTGAAGAGCTTGGCATAGGCTTCGTGCCGTTCAGCCCGCTTGGACGCGGCTTTCTGACGGGGAAGATTGACGCGGCTACGCAATTTGACAAATCCGATTTTCGCAACCGTGTGCCCCGCTTTGAGGCGGAGGCACTCAAGGCCAATCTGGCTTTGGTCGATCTGATCAAGGCGATTGCGGCGGACAAGGGCGCAACGCCTGCGCAGATCGCGCTTGGCTGGCTGTTGGCGCAGAAACCGTGGATTGTGCCTATTCCCGGCACGCGCAGCCTGACGCGGCTGGAGGAGAATCTCGGCGGCGCAGACATTGCGCTCAGCGGGGAAGACCTGCAACGGATTGAAGATGCATCAAAGTCGGTGCGCATTGCAGGTGAGCGATATCCGGACGAATTTCTCAGGATGTCGGGACGTTAGCTCCGGCGTGGAGATGCTTGCCGGGCCGCATTGGACATGACAGCTTCTGT
>JANPGC010000184.1:0-2284 GCA_031423755.1 Phyllobacteriaceae bacterium
AGCTGTTCCGTCACGTCGAGGTAATTGGGCGACAGCACCATGTCATCTTCGACAAACAAGCCGCGCGCGCACCCAAGATCCTCAAACAGCGAAGTTTTTGTGCTGCAGGCGCTGTCTGGCGGCTGACGCACGTTTGGGAGGAAATGATGAGCGGCAGCATGATGATTTCAACCCGCAAGGGCCTCTTCACCGCTGCGCGCGGCAAAAACGGCTGGTCCGTTTCAGACGTCGCCTTCCTTGGCGACAATGTGACTTTGGCCCTGCGCGATCCGCGCTCCGGCTACAGTTACGCTGCGCTCGACCACGGCCATTTCGGCGTCAAGCTGCACCGCAACAAGGGCGATGGCTGGCATGAGCTGACCGCCCCGGCCTACCCTGAAAAGCCTGCCGATGTGGTGTCGGTGGACGGCTGGGGCAAGGAGCTTCCTTGGTCCATGGTGCTCATCTGGGCGCTGGAAACCGGCGGGCCGGACGAGCCGGGCGTCATCTGGTGCGGCACCATTCCGGGCGGCCTGTTCAAATCGGAAGACCATGGCGAGACCTGGGTACTGAACCGCCCGTTGTGGGACGAGCCGAAACGCCAGCGCTGGATGGGCGGCGGGCGCGAACTGCCGGGCATCCACTCCATTTGCGTTGACCCGCGCTCATCCAAGACCATCCGCGTCGGCGTCTCCTGCGGCGGCGTCTGGCAGACAGACGACGGCGGTGAAACCTGGGAATGCCGCGCCACAGGCATGCGCGCCGAATTCATGCCGCCCGAGCAGGCGGGCGACCCTGAAATCCAGGACCCGCATTTCCTTGTGCAATCGCCCTCCGATCCCGACCGGCTCTGGGTGCAACACCACAATGGCATCTTCATTTCAAGCGACGGCTCGAAAAGTTGGAGCGAGATCCATGCTGATCCCTCTTCGTTCGGCTTTGCCGTCGCCGTCCATCCGCGCGAGCCGGATACGGCGTGGTTCGTGCCCGGCATCAAGGACGAATTGCGCATTCCTGTCGATGGCAAACTGATCGTCACCCGCACCCGCGACGGCGGCAAGACGTTCGAAAGCCTTGCCAACGGTCTGCCGCAAAGCCACGCCTACGACCTCGCGCTTCGCCACGCCCTCACCATCGACCAGACCGGAGACCGCCTCGCCTTTGGCACGACAACGGGTAATGTTTACGTTACAGAGGATCAGGGCGAGCACTGGAGCGAGATAAGCAATTCCCTGCCGCCGGTCTATGCGGTCAGGTTTGTGTGAAACACCTGATCGCCGCCACAATCGCCCCAAACCCCGCCATCGCTGGCTCCGACACATACCTTGCCCGCATATAGGAATGGGCCAGCGCAGGCTCCTTGCGCAGTTCAGACGCAACTCCCGCCGCCAGCAGACGTGCATGAAAATTCACGCCATCGTCATAAAGCGGATCATGCGCCGCAACAGTGATGAATGCAGGCGGCAGTCCCGATAAATCATCCGCCAGCAACGGCACGGCCAATGGGTCGCCCCAGTTGGAACTGCCCCTTGCACCCAGAAAACTGTCGAGAAAGAACACCATCTCATCGCGCGTCAAACACGGCGCATCGGCGTTGCGCAGATAGGACGGCGTGCTCACATCATTGCCCAATACCGGATAGATCAGCACCATGCCAACGAGCGGCGGCAGGCCATTATCGCGCAGCCAAAGCGACAGACCAACCGTCATCTGCCCGCCCGCGCTGTCACCGCCGCCGATGATCTTGGCCGCGTCCATGCCGATCTCCGCGCCATACGCCCGCAGCCAAGTCAGAACTGCCAGAGAGTCCTCCAGCTGCGCCGGATGCGGATGCTCCGGTGCCAGCCGGTAATCGACCAGCACGACAACTACATCCGCGCCAGCCGCCATCTCCGCGCACATGTCGCCATGCGTATCCGGCCCGCCCAGCACCCAGCCGCCGCCATGGAAATAGATCAGCCCGGCCTTGAGCCCCTCGCCGCGCGGCCGGAAAATCTGGCATGGCACGCCATTCAGCACCCGGTCCTCAACCAGGACGCCCTCAGGCATCAGCGCACGGAACTTGCGGCAGACGGCATTCCAGGCCGCACGCTGCCGGTCGAGCGGCCAAGCCGCGGCCTCCGGCGGAGACTCCGCCGACAGCGCCTTGTAAAATTTCAGCATGCCCGGATCGACGGGCTGAATGTTGCTCATGATTTTCGTCACCAGACAGAAGCTGTCATGTCCAGTACGACCCGGCAAGCATATCCAAGCCGGAACTAGCGTCCCGACATCTTGAGAAATTCGTCCGGATAGCGCTCGCCTG
>JANPGC010000185.1:0-4305 GCA_031423755.1 Phyllobacteriaceae bacterium
GCTCCCGCGGCGGTCTTCTGCGCATCGGTGAGTTGCTTGTGCGTTGTGGATGCCGGGTGGATGACCAGCGAGCGCGTGTCGCCGATGTTGGCCACGTGGCTGAACAGTTCCAGCGCCGACACCAGCTTGACGCCCGCTTCATAACCCCCTTTCAGCCCGAAGGTGAACACGGCGCCTGCGCCCTTCGGCGAATATTTCTGCTGCAACGCGTGATATTCATCATCCTCCAGCCCCGCATAGGACACCCACGATACGGACGGTTGTTTTTTCAGCCACCTGGCGACCTTCAACGCGTTTTCGCAGTGCCGCTCCATGCGCAGGGGCAGCGTTTCGATGCCTGTCAGGATCTGGAATGCATTGAATGGCGAGATGGCCGGGCCGAGATCGCGCAGGCCCAGCACACGGCAGGCGATTGCGAACGCGAAGTTGCCGAATGTCTTGTGCAGTTCGACGCCGGCATATTCCGGGCGCGGCTGCGACAGCATCGGATAGTTGCCGGACTTCGACCAGTCGAACGTGCCACCATCAACAATGATGCCGCCCATCGAATTTCCATGGCCGCCCATGAATTTGGTCAGCGAATGGATGATGATGTCCGCGCCGTGCTCGATCGGCCGGATAAGGAATGGCGTCGCCATGGTGTTGTCAACGATCAGCGGCAGGCCGTGCTTGTGCGCGACATCTGCAATTGCCTGAATGTCCATGACAATACCGCCAGGGTTGGCAAGACTCTCAATAAAGATCGCCCGTGTTTTCGGCGTGATTGCCGCCTCAAACGACGCGGCGTCATTGTCATCCGCCCATTTGACGTTCCAGTTGAATGACTTGAACGAGTTGCCAAACTGGTTGATCGAGCCGCCATAAAGCTTGCGCGATGCGACAAACTCGTCGCCCGGCTGCATCAGCGTGTGGAACACCAGCACCTGCGCGGCATGCCCGGAAGCCACGGCCAGCGCCGCCGTTCCGCCTTCAAGCGCAGCAACGCGCTCCTCAAGCACAGCCTGCGTCGGGTTCATGATGCGCGTGTAAATGTTGCCGAACGCCTGCAGGCCGAACAGCGCGGCGGCATGATCGACATCGTTGAACTGGTACGCTGTCGTTTGATAAATCGGCGTTGCCCGCGCGCCGGTCGTCGGGTCGGGCTTGGCCCCGGCGTGAACGGCAAGGGTTTCAATTCCGGGTGTGCGCTTGGCCATGTTTTCCTCCATCTGGTTGCCAGCACTATTTCAAACCGCACACGGTCTGGAAAGAGCAGTAATTGCCAAACGGCTCGCCTTCCATGGGAGATGAATCCGCTGACATGCTCCGCCAAGCAATATTTGCAGCACCTGTCCTTTTGGCCAGTGCACAGAATCAAGCGCTTCTTTCAGAATAGGCCACGTAACAGAGTGAGTACGCGTCATGAGAACAAGAGTGATGGACATCCCCGGCCTTGCCGGGACAACGCCAGAAGACACGCTCGAAGGCAATTTGTTGAAATTGGTCAGGCTTGCCGAATATTCCGGCGACCGGGGATTGGTGAGCGCGGCGATCTGGGCGGTCTATCAGGCATGGGAAATGCGCACCGACGGGTCCATCGATCCCGAAACACTGGCCATGATCGGACGCCTGTCAGCAAAGGCCGCCGAAAAGGCGCACTGAGTGGCGTTGCCGATTGGAGTCTGGACCTATTAATTTTGGCGAAATGGCAGGCAAATGGCAATAATGTGCAGGAAAAAATCGAGCGGCGGGCTCAACCCGGTTCGAGCGGCTTGACGCAGCATATTACAGCCAGTTGACTGTTGGTGACAAATCGGGTGGTTTTCGGCGATTGACGCGTCGCAAAGACATTGAAGATGCTTGCATTTTTCACGTCTCTGCTCCTGTATGATCGCAAAGTCCACTCCGACCATTTCGTCAAAATTAGTAGGTCCAACCACTCATGCAAAGTGGCGCTTCAGGGCACCTCTACGGATACTCTAGTGCCCCAACTCGATCGCCGGGCAACGATTCATGATCACTGAAATTCCAGCCGCTTCCAGCTTGGATGCCGCATCATCATTGCGGATACCCAGTTGCAGCCACACGAGTTTCGGCTTCCACGGAAGCGCAAGGATTTCGTCTGCGAGCGCGGGAATGGCCTCGGACGCGCGGAATACGTCGATCATATCCACGGGCCCCGGCAAATCGCCCAGCGCCGCTGCTGTCATGCGGCCAAGTATGCCCTTGCCCGCCTGCCCCGGATTCACCGGCGTGACCTCATATCCGCGCGAGATCAACAGTTCCATCACCCCAAAACTTGGCCGCGCCGCATTCGGCGACGCTCCGACAACGGCGATGGATTTGACCTTGCCGAGCCATCCTTGCGTATATCCTTGCGGGTAGTTGTCGTGGTTCATCATGCCATCCTCATCACGCCGTTCTCATCAAACCGCGCAAACGGATTGTGCGCCACTTCCCACAAATGCCCGTCAGGGTCGGCAAAATAGCCGGAATATCCGCCCCAGAACACCTTTTGCACCGGCTTCACCAATGTTGCCCCGCATTTGAGCGCATGCGCCATCGCCGTATCGGCATCTTCATCCGAGCCAACATTGTGCGCCAGCGATATGCCGGAAAAGCCGGGCTTGCTGTCTTCAACGCCCGCATCCTTTGCCAACTCCTCGCGCGGGAACAGTGACAGCACCACTCCGTCCAGCTCGAAGAACGCCACGCCTTCCGAAGGTTGCGGCACGGGCGACCAGCCGAGATCGGTGTAGAATTTCTTCGCCCGTTCAAGGTCCGCGACGCCCAGCGTCACAAGTGAGAGTGTTGGTTTCAGAGCCAAGATTTGTTCTTCCTTTGTCCCAGACAGCTATCAGCCGGACATTCACTCGTCAACAGCGATGGCTTTCCCGATGGCGTCCGCGAACGGTGTGACGACGGCGATATCGGCATCGGCAGGCTTGTCCGCCAAGGCCGTTTCGTAGGCCTGTTTCAACGAGGCAACCAGTTCCGCCTTTTCATCCGCCGTGCGCGCCGTATCTGCCCCGACTGCGCCAATCGCGGCGGCAAGATCGCCTTCGTCCGGCGCGTCCTTAGCCCACTGGGCGGCGGTCAATATCCGGCTTGAAAGTGCGGCAAACGTCTCGAAATCTGGAAACCCTGCTAACGACACAGCGGCGTCAAGTCTGGAGTCTTTTGAATCGCTTGCCGCCATTTCCTCCAACTGGCTGGAAAGCGCGTCCGTGAGGGCCGGATCAAACTCGGGGTCTGCCGCAGCCAGCGCCTTCGCCGTGCCCGGCCATTCCGCGACGAACGCCGCAATCTCCGATGCCTTGAGTGTCACGGCCGCATCACTTGCCAAGGCGCTACAAACACCGGCGAGGGCAAAAGACACCAGTGCGCTCGCGCCAAACTTCATCGTCATTGCCTTTCAGTGCGCAGGCATGCCATGGCTGCCTCAGGCAATGATATCCGGAAGACACAGATGACGCAAAAAATGACGCCGGTTATGACCCGTGACGAGGTCGAAACCCTGCTGCGCGCCACATTCCCGCAGGCCTTTTATGACAATTCGCCGTTTCAGGTCATGGACATCCGCCCAGCCGGCGCAACGCTCAGACTCAAACCCGACGTCAGCCACCTGCGCCACGGCGGCACAGTGTCTGGCCCGTCCATGTTCGCGCTCGCCGATGTCGCCGCGTATATGGCGATCCTCGCCCATGTTGGCCCGGCGGCCATGACTGTCACCACCAACATGAACATCAATTTCCTGCAAAAGCCGGCGCCCGAAGCGCTCGACGCCCATGCGACCATCCTGAAACTCGGCCGCCGCCTTGCCGTCACCGAGATCGCCATCGTCGGCGCTGATGATGACATCATGGTTGCCCACGCCACCGCGACCTATTCCATCCCGCCCGTGCGTGAAGCGAAGGCGGAATAAGCAACACCATCCCGGACGGGCACCGCCAGGCAAGGCCCTCCCGCGAACGTCAGTCTGGGGCCGCGAATCGAGGCCCGGAATGACGTCTGGCTAGGGACTCGAGTATGAAGCCCGCCAGATGGAAACAACCAGTCGATAAATCCGAAAATAGCGGTAAAATATTACCGCATCTCTATTGCATTGTTTTTATTGATGTTTTCTCATCTGTTCCCAACACTGCCTGGTTGACTTCGCGCCAGCCCTCGCGTATCGACCCGGCAACCTGAAATCCGGGTTGGTTGATGGCCATGTGCTGTCAACACAAGCAACAAAAAACGCCGCGTTTGAAATGCGGATAATTCTAGGGAAACTCCAATGGCTACTTTTACCCAAAAGCCGGCTGATGTGGTGAAGAAGTGGAT
>JANPGC010000186.1:0-2000 GCA_031423755.1 Phyllobacteriaceae bacterium
GGTCCGATGCATCAGCGCAATTGTCACACCATCTTCTCCAACCCGCGCCGAGCGACGCGCATGCGTGATCACCAGCAACGCAACGCACGCCTCGATTTCAGCCTCCCCGGGCCGCAGCCGATCAAGCAGTCTTCCCAGAAAGATTGCCTCCTCCGCCAGATCCCGCCCCGCGCCCGGCCCGGCGGTGTATCCGGCATTGAATATGAGATAAATCACAGACAAAACCGATTGCAGCCGCTCATCCCATTGGTCCGGCTCCGGCACCGCGAATGGTATGCCCGCCGCCGCAATTTTGGCTTTCGCCCGCGAAAGCCGCTGGCCCATCGCCGCCTCATTGTCGAGAAACGCCCGTGCGATTTCCACCGTCGAAAGGCCGCCAAGCGTCCGCAGCGTCAGCGCCACCTGCGACTTTGGCGCAAGCGCCGGATGGCAGCACGTAAAAATCAGCCGCAATCGCTCGTCAGGTATCACATCCGGCTCCTCGTGATGCCCTTCATCCGGCGCAAGAATCCGCATCTGCGCCCCGAACTTCGCCTCGGACTTGTCTCGCCGTATCCGGTCAATCGCTTTGCGGTAAGCTACCTGTAGCAGCCACCCGTGCGGCGAGGTCGGCAGCCCGTTGCGGCCCCAATGCGCAACCGCCGAAATCATCGCCTCCTGCAGGCAATCCTCCGCCAATTGGAAATCGCGAATGCGCGCAATCAGCGCCGACAAAAGCCGCCCCCGGTCGTCGCGTGCAAGAGTGTCCAGCACTCTTGTCACGGCAACGGCCCGCGAGGCGGCAATGCTCATCTCAATTGCCCGACGGATCATAGTCCATCAGCGGCCGCAGCTCGACAGTGCCGAACTGCGCCGAAGGGATCATCGCCGCGTAGCGCAGCGCGGTATCAATATCCGGCACGTCAAATACGTAATAGCCGCCCAGATGCTCCTTGGTTTCGGCAAACGGCCCGTCCATGGTCTCAACCTTGCCGCCGCGCAAGCGCAGCGATGTCGCTGTTTCAATGCCCTTCAACGCGTCGCCGGAAAAATCAATCCCGTCCGCCTTGAGCCGCTCGTTGAAGGCAAAGTAGCCACCCATCATCGCGCCGAATTCCGGGGTCCCATAGGCAGGCTCTTTTGTCGGGTCAGAATAAATCAATGCCATGTATTTCATAGTTATGTTCCTTGGGTTTGAGTGAAGATGAACAGGTCACATGCCGCTGGCAATACGCAAAAGCGCGATGGCCAGAATGGCAACGGCCAAAATATTCGAGCCGTTGGATACATAGCGCATTGGATGCGCCGCATTGTCGATCTTGAGGCCGAACGGATGTGCCAGACGGCCAAGCAGCAGTAACGCCCCTGCCGCATACAACCAGACAGCACCTGCCCCTTGCGCCTCGGCCAAAATCATCAGCACCAGCACAAACGGCACCCACTCGATAAAATTGCCGTGCAGCCGGATTGTATGCAGCAACGCCTTGTCACCATTGTCGCCAATTGAACAGTTGGTGCGTGCGCGGGCAGACGCCACCCGCACCCAAAGCACAAACCAAAGTGCAATCAGCGGAAAGACGTAAAGTGTCGTGATGGATAAGCTCATGTCAGATGGTCCTTCTCTGTTGCGACACCCCAAGGACGCGGCAGTCAGGCGGATTTCGACATGGCTTTGAAAATTATTTTAGTGCGTCGCAACAGTTGGCCGCAGCAAATTGACCGGTTAGCCGCAAATTCAGTTTGATGAGTCAAATGGAGTGGTTTTGCGAGCACCGGAGCGCAGCAAAACCGCTCCAGTTGGCCATCAAAATGAATTTGCCAGCAGGCCTGTAAGCCGGGTTCTGTATGGCCGGGGTCACCCCCAACGTGGCGGCCATTCCTCTTGGACGGATGTTGCCATCCGCCTCATGCAACCCACCCGGACACCTGCCCCGGAACGGGCTGGGAGAGTTGCCCCTCCCGCGGTGTCCCTATTCGGTTTTGCTCCCGGCGGGGTTTGCCGTGCCGCTTGCGTTACCGCT
>JANPGC010000187.1:0-3972 GCA_031423755.1 Phyllobacteriaceae bacterium
CCGATATTGTAGGCATCAAGATGGGTGCGGGCGATTTCGCAGAGCCTGTAGAGACGGTCCAAGCCGAACGAAGCCTCGTCGGCGGCAATCTGCATGACCGAATCGCTCGACGTGTAGAAAATCGGCTTGCCACTGGTGATGTGCTCTTCGCCATAGCGGTCAATAATGTCCGTGCCCGATGCGTGGCAATCGCCCAGTATGCCGGGAACGCCGCTTTCCTTGACAATGGCGTCAATCAGCTCCGCCGGAAATGTCGGCACCGTTTCAGGAAAATAGCCCCAGTCGAACACCACGGGAACACCGGCGATCTCCCAATGTCCCGAAGGGGTGTCCTTGCCCTTCGACGTTTCACTGGCTGCGCCATGAAGGCCAGCCGTGGCGCAGTTTGCCAAAAAACCCGCAGGTCGTTTACCGGACGCGAGATATGCCGCTTCGCCCAGACCAATCCGCTGCATGTTCGGCAGCTTCAGCGGGCCGGTTCGCATGCCCTCACGGTCGCCCTTCCCAACAAGGCAGGCATCTGCGATATGGCCGAGCGTGTTGGAGCCCTCATCGCCATAGGCTGCGGCATCGGGCGCCCCGCCTATGCCAAAAGAGTCGAGAACGAATAGAAATGCGCGCGCCATGATGGTTCCTTTGAGCGGAAGATAAGGTGCTTGGCGCGGCATGTCCATTTATGCTCAAACAAAAGCTGATGCAAAAGCCCATGCAGGAGAGACTTGGTGTTGCAACTGACCAGAAGACCGCTGCGGTTTTGGAAGACCTTGGAAGCTGCGCATGCAATTGCAGCGCTCGTTATCAGTTTTGCTGCGGCAACTCCGGCGGCAGCTGATTGGCGCAAAGAGCTTGGCACGTTCCGGATCGGAATGATCGAAGCGCAGGGCAAGCAATATTCGCCCGCTGATCTTGCCAGACTGAGCGCCGCCTATTCTGGCGCGCTCGGAATGCCTGTTGAAATCTTTCAGGCCAAGGATTTTCCGTCCTTGATTGACGCGCAGGCAAGCTCGCGCATCGAATATGCCTTCTACACCGCGCAAGCTTACGCGACAGCCTATCTGGCCTGCGAGTGCGTGGAGCCTTTGGCCGCTCCACAGGGCGCGGATGGATCGGCGGGGATCAAGACTGTGCTCTTGCTTGATGAAGCGCTGAGTGTCGCGGATATTGCGAACTCAAAAGGCATTGGCTTTGCCGGAAAAGACTCGCTGTCCACTTATGGTGTCGCGCTCGCCTCGTTCCAGCCCAAGGGCACCAGTTTGACCGGCACTGAATCCTGGTTGCGTTTGGAAGGCGCGCCATCAGATATGCTCATTGGCCTTCAGAATGGCAATCTCGACGGATTCCTTGCCACCGTGCCGTCCAGTCTGAAGCTGAATGACGCCCTGCGAAAGGATACAGCGCTTTCTTTGGAGCTCTCCAAAACGGGGCGCAAGATCAAAGCGGTGTGGCTTTCCGACACCGTGCCCAATGGCCCGCATGCGGTGCGCAAAAATCTCGCACCCGAGGCGAAAGAGGCGCTGTTGAAGCTGCTCGTTGGGATGGCTGCGGCTAATCCGGATTTGAACGATCTGTTGCTGCCTGAAGGTGCCGCCGCATTCAGTCCGGTGTCACATCAAGCCTATGGACTGGCGCTAAAGGCCACCAAGGCCTTGGCCGAAGCCTCAGGCGCGCCAAAGCCCTGACGCTTCTCCTGCCGGCATCGCGGTCAGCAGCCAATGCACGAAAGGCTGTTGGAATTTCGCGGCCTGAGGTAGTAGACTTCGGCCATATTAAAGTAGGCGTATCCCGAGCTCTTGTTGGTGGTGATCGTCCACGATGTGATCGGACGGTATTTGAGTTTGGTTTCAACCTTGACCAGGAACGTGTCATTGATCTTGAGCTTGGCAGGGACCACGACAGCAGACCCTGCTGCGTAGGGAACGGAGTAGGTCGTATTCTCCACCAGCTTTTGCGACCAAGCGACTGTTGCGGCTCCGGCTGTCGAAATCTGAATTCCGGTTACCCAAAGTTCAGGCTTCGTGATCGCATACGGCTGCATCGTCGCAGCGCCGACCTTCATGATGTCCCTGAGGTCGGCAACCGCGATTTCAGTATCTTCCTGCGCGATCAGGTCACCAACGGCTGACGATGTGCGGCCAACTTTCTTGTTGATGTTGAGTGCGAGCGAGATTTCCTGCGTGCCAAGATAGAGCGTGATCAAAAGTGGCGCAATCAGCGCGAATTCGACGGCTGCCGCACCTTTGCTGTCGCCGGAAAGCTTCCGCATCTGGTTGCGGATCCGCGAAAGCCGATTGTTGATTGCTCTTATCATTGGACTGCTCCGGTTCTGCCGCTATCAGCTCGGGAAAAACTCATTGCGCCATGTCAGTGTGGAGTACAAAAGCGTTTTGCCGTTTGGCAGATCGGCAAGCTTCTTGGCGATGTAGTTGGTGTAGATCGGCCATTTGTAGAAGACGCGCAGCTGGTTGATCGTGTCGGGATCGCCGGGCGCTATCGTGAAGCCCGAAACGTTCAGGTCGCCAGACGTGTAGGGAATCGTTGTCGGCACTGCGGCGAATGTCGGGTAAGTTTTCAAATCAATGTAAAGACCCGGGCACGATGACGACACGAGCACCTTCATGTCACCGCAAATGCGGGCGCGCACGGCGGCAGGGGTTGCGTCAACCTTCTTGAGCGTGCCTGTGCGCAAGTCGCGGGCAAGGTCTTCGACGGAATTGGCCATCACCTGATGGGCGGTGAATGAAAGGCCGCTTTCGAGGATTGCAAACACCAAAGCCGAGAAAGGAAGCGCCAACATGGCAAATTCAATCGCCGCGCTGCCGCGCTCGTCCTTGATAAAGTGTCTGAGCAAACGGCGACCGAGCGGCTTGCTCTTTTCAGCCTTGGCCAACTTCCCGTCCGACATGTCGCAATCTCCATAAACCCGGAATTTGCCACAGCTATAGCGGACAGCAGTTTCAATCCCGTTCGAACCAATTGATGAAGTTGAACGATTGGATTCAGAATAAGTTAATCAGCAGGTTTTGGCCCAAACGACAAACTTCATTCAGTTGTTTGCGGCAGCCGTTTCTTCCTCGGCCTTGATTTCGGCCTCACTCTTGTAGGCACTCTCGCAGTAAGGCGTGCAAGACAGTGTCTGGACCTTGGCACGGCGATAAACGCGTATGGTTTCAGCGACACTGCGTGAAACGACAACCTGTTCGTCGACAATCGGATCGCCTTTAGAGTCAAGCACGACAAAGTTGGTGACGCCAAAACCCTTGCCGGTGATGACGATGGTGCGCGGATCCTTGACCGCTGCATCAGCAATCAAAGGATTGCCCAGCACGATCGTGTCGGCATCGCGCGAGAGTTTGACAATCTTCGCCTGGTTCATTGTCACGGTGATGCCGCCGGTTTCAGCCAACGCGGGAGCGGAGCCGATAACGGCGAAGACGCATGCTGACTTGAGGGCACGCAATACAAATGAACCGGTCATGAAACTCTCCGAAGACAAACAGCCTTTCCAGAACATGAACCGGAATGGTGAAGGAACGTTTAATGGACTCTGACTTGGGACACCGAACCATGATTTCTGCCGTCGATGATAGCTGCCGCTGCTGAATTACAGGCCTCAAAGTCCTGCAAATGCTGAAGACTGCCACGCCCGTATTTGCCGTTCGGAAACGCCGGCTCTCATCGAAGCGGCAACACTGCGCTGTTAAAATTTCATCAACCGATCAGTGCGAAAAGCTGACGGGAATGCTGTCAGAGTAACCACGTGGATCAGGAGTTTCATATGTCCAAGCTAGTCGCACGTTTCGCCAAGGACGAGTCCGGCGCAACCGCAATCGAATACGGTCTCATCGCCGCCCTTATCGCAGTCGCCATCATTGCCGGCGCCGGCGCGCTCGGCACCGCGATCAACGACAAGTTCGTTTACATCCAGGGCAAGGTCGTCGCTGCCAAGTAATCTGGCGCGAAACCACCCGCCAG
>JANPGC010000188.1:0-9430 GCA_031423755.1 Phyllobacteriaceae bacterium
CGGCGAACTGGCGAAAAGCAATGCCGATCAGGTGAAGAAGATCAGGCGCATTGTTGAAGAGCTGGGGCACACGATTGCCACGCCCGAAGAAGCCAGAGCGAGGCTGGGTTTGAAAGGGAGCGAGCATGTTCGCTACTGACAACAGCTACAGACATTCCTATGTGGCCGTCATTCCGGGGCTGCGCAGCAGAACCCGGAATCCAGAGCGCCGACGTCGCAAATCTGAACCAAACGTTCGACGCAAAAGACTCGCAATCTCTTTGGAACTGACGGCCTCTGTGGATCAAACTCGGCGCTCTGGATTCCGGATCAGCGCTGCGCTTGTCCGGAATGACGACACCCTCAGAAATGAGTGCGCCTTGCTCCAAACCCGCACCAAGGGAGCACAAAATTGAAAGTCATCTTCGACCCATCCCAAAAGCGCCACCATCCAAGATTTTTCCTCTCCTCCGGCGCATCCCAACCAAACCCGGAAGTCCCAGAGCGCGCCGACATCCTGCTCGCCGCCGCACGCGATTCCGGCCTGAAACAGGAAACCCCGCGCGACTACGGTCTCGCGCCTGCCGCCGCCGTTCACACACCAGAATATCTCACCTACCTGCAAACCATTTACGGGCGCTGGCAGCGCATCGAAGGCGCGTCCGAGGAAGTGATCCCGAACATCCACCCCAACGGACGCAGCGGCGCCTATCCCGCATCCGCCGTCGGCCACGCCGGCTATCACATGGCCGATACCTCCTGCCCGATCAACGCCGAAACCTGGGGCTCAGCGCTCCGGTCCGCCCACACCGCCACTCACGCAGCCGATCTTGTCGCCCAGGGCGAGCCCGCCGCCTACGCGCTCTGCCGCCCGCCCGGCCATCACGCCTTCGCTGACATGGCCGGCGGCTTCTGCTACCTCAACAACTCGGCAATAGCCGCCGCCAAGCTCTTGAGCCAAGGTTCACGCGTTGCCATCCTCGACGTTGACCTGCACCATGGCAACGGCACGCAAGGCATCTTCTACGCCCGCGACGATGTGCTCACCATCTCCATCCACGCCGACCCCGTCCGCTTCTACCCCTTCTTCTGGGGCCATGCCGACGAGCGCGGCGAAGGACGCGGTCTCGGCTACAATCTCAACCTGCCCTTGGCCCGCAAGACCGGCGACAGCGGCTTCCTCGGCGCGCTCGACGCGGCCATGCATCGCCTTGCAGCCTTCGCGCCGGACGCGCTGGTCGTCGCCCTTGGCCTTGACGCGCATGAGAGCGACCCCTTCGGCGGCCTGTCTGTCACCACACGCGGCTTTGAAGCCATCGGCTCACGCATCGGCGCGGCAAAACTGCCATCAGTCATCGTGCAGGAAGGCGGCTATCTCAACGATGCGCTTGGCGCAAATCTCTCAGCCTTTCTCACCGGCTTCCGTGCAGGGTCAGCCCATGGCTGATCCCGTCATCCGAAGCGCGATGCGCGAAGACTTGCCCGAGATCGTCCGCATGATCCGCGCGCTCGCCGCGCACGTTGATGGCAGCATCGCCCCGAAGACCACCGTCGAAGTCCTCGAACGCGAAGGTCCATCCGGCAAAGACAGGTTCAAGCTGCTGGTCGCGGAGAGCAAAGGCGCGGTCGTCGGCTTCTGCCTCTACACCTACGCCTTCTCCGGTTGGCGCGGCGCGACCGGCCTTTTCATCGAAGACCTCTATGTCGACAACAGCGCGCGCGGCATGGGCCTTGGCAAAAAACTCCTCGCCGCCGCAGCGCAAGCCGAGCACGGCAACGCCAGCTTCATCAAGCTCGAAGTCAAACTCTCCGACCCCGCCGCAGTCCGTTTCTACGAAAACCTCGGCATGACAATCTTCCAGGGCGAAGGCATCATGCTCCTCGGCGCGGACGCCATGACTGAACTGGCCGGCCTGTAGGCGCCACAAACGCGCAAGCGCTTCGCTGATCGGACTCCCTTTGTCCCAAAATGCCAGAAGCCCCGCCTTGCGGCAGGGCTTCTTTTCTTGTCAGGCCGGCTACTGTTTCAACAGTCTGCCGGGCGTCTGCTGTTGGTCAATCGTCGGCGTTCTTCTCTTTGGTATCTGGTTGGGATCCACACACGCAGGGAAAATGCCAACCGTTCCGCGCGGGCAACGCTGCGCTTGCGGATCGCGTGTCGGAGCAAGGCACTCGCCATCGATCAACCGCGTGCCGCGCGGGCACTGTGTCTGCGGCTGTTCGATCTTGATGCAGCCGCGCTTGCCAAGCACCGTTCCGCGTGGGCAGATGCACAGGCCTGCCTTGGTGCGGATCTGCCCGGGAAGCAGCTTGCACTCGCGGGGCTGTATTTCGACCTTGAAGCAGCCACGCTTGCCGAGCAGCGTCCCCTTCGGGCAGATGCAGCGGTTATCCGTGGTCCGGATCATCCCCGGCAACAGCTTGCACTGCTGAACCACCGGCGGCTTGCGGCACGCGCCCTTGATCAGGTCAGTGCCACGCGGGCAGATGCAGCGGTTGTCCGTCGTCCGGATCATTCCGGGCAACAGTTTGCACAGCTGCACCACCGGCGGCTTGCGGCAGGCACCCTTGATCAGGTCTGTGCCACGCGGGCAGATGCAGTTGCCGTTCTGGGTGCGGATCATGCCGGGCAGCAGTCTGCACTGCGGCGTGGTCTGAGGCTGATCCGGCTCTTGCGGCTCTTGCGGTTCGGTGGTTTGGCCGATGCATTTGCCGCGCGCCTGGCTGAAGCTTGTGCCTTCAGGGCAGACGCAGCGGCCGTTGGCGTTTTTCACAAAGCCTTCCGAGCATTGCTTCTCTTCCTGTTTCTTGGCCAGCGTGAACGGATGGCACGAAATGCCACGGTTCTCGCCCCGGTCGATCTGGCCCAGAGCCGACTGTCCCGCAGCGCCGATGGTCACAGGCTCGCCCGTCACAGCCACGCAGTTGCGGCCGGACACGCCTTCATCCGTCACGTTTGCAAGCGCATCGGAGTCCGGGATCACCACCGTCACCACATGCGGCTGGCTCGCGCCCGCCGGAATGCTGACGTTGGCCGTGCAGCCGAACGGCAGCTCGGATGGTTCCGGTGCGCAGCCGAACGGCGGTTCAATCGACTGGATGGCAACGCCCTCCAGACGGCCAATGCCTTCGAGCTCGATCGCATCACCAATCTGTACGGGACCGTTGAAGGCCGCGTCGCCATTGTTGGTGACAGTGATCGTGAACGAACATGGCTGACCAACTTCGCAAGTCGCGTCGCCGGTCTTCTTCACGGTTATGTCCGTGCCGCCCTGATCGCAGGCCTCGCCAATCGGGAAGACTTGATCGTCTCCCGGAGCAGGGCCGAACGAGCCGCGCGCACAGTTTTCAAACCGGTCATTGCCACGCACCTGGACTGTGACGTCAAAGTAGCGGCTGGTGCCCGGGGTCATGATCGCGCCGGGAATCTGGCACGAGAGGTTTGGAGCAGGCACTGCCGTGCACGACCAGTCAGCGCCGTCAGGAGTGACGGAATTGATGTTGGTCGCCGCGCCGCTGCCGATAATCGTCGCCGCGTCATTGACGCTGACCGGACCAACAGGAGCGGCAGTGCCAACCGACGAGACGGTGATGCGGCAAGAAATTGCAGCACCTGCCGCTGCCGGCTGGCAGACCTTCGTAATCCGCAAGGCAGGCTTTCCGTCCGGCTGGCGCAGCTTGGCAGTTGCGCAGGCCTTGTTGTTGGCAAGGTTCACCTCAGTCGGAATGGCGGTCACCGTTGCGCAATTCTCGATATCAGGATCGCGCAGATCCGTCGGAACAATCGCCTTCACCAGTATCGGTGTCGATGCGCCAGGCACCAGAACGATGCCGGGGTGGTCGCACTTGAACTGGTTTGCACCAATCGGAGCACAGGCCCAGGGCGGCGTCGGCTGGAAAGTCACCGAAGTGGGTTCGTTGCCCGGAAACTCGTCCGTCACCGTCAAAGGTCCATTGTAGGTGTCCGTGCCGACATTGGTCACCAGTATGCCATAGAGGCACTGGCCGTCCGCCGTGCAGAATTCACGGGCGATTTTGCGCAGCTGCAGGTCGGCCTTCTTCTCGACCGGCGGCTGGCATTCCTTGTTCTGCGCCGCCGAACCCTGCGGGTCGCAGATGTCGATGGTCGCGCAGGCACGGTCATTGAGCGGGTCGCCGAAAGGCAGCTTGCCGCTTTCATTGTAGTTGTACTTTGCGCAATTCTTGATGTAGCGCGCGTTCCAGCCCGGCCCCGGCTTGAAGCTGAGGTTCAGGTCGATGAACGCACCGGGATTGAGCGTCGTTGCCGGATGCTTGCACAGCATCGGGCTGGTCAAGGGTGCACAAACCCACGGCGCATTCGGCCCGCCGTCAATCGTCGCCGCAAACGGCAGCGTCACTTCGTTGAGCACGATTGGCCCATTGTAAGGCCCGTCACCGACGTTCGAGACACGGATGGTGAACTTGCATCCGCCAGCCGGCATGCAGGTTTGCACATCAGCCTTCTTCTCAATCTTGATGTCCGGGCGCTTCTTCGGGCAGTCGAGTTTGTCCGGGATTTTGATGTCAATCGTCTGGGTGCAGCAGATGCCCCAGCCCTCTTCCGGCCCGGCAAATGTTTCCGTGCCGACCACAACAATGTGCACAACATCGCCCGGCATCGCGCCGGTGATGGTCCAGTTGAGCACACCGCCGCCCGCAGGCACGACCTGTGCCGCCGGAGCGATGTTGACGCCGGGATTCGTCGTCGAAAGTTCGATGACCTTGCCAGCCATGTCCGCGCCAACGGTCATGTGATAGATGAACGCACCCGCGCCATCCTTGTCACAATCCACCGTGCCGGTATCGATCTTGAAGCAGGCTTCCTCAGGCGTGTCACCACCGCCCGGAGGCGTGCATTTGGTCACGTCAATGGTAATCTTCGTCTTCGCGCCGGTCGTGAAATCGCCATCATCAGGCAAGGCCGGATCGTGCGAAGGCAACACCAGCGGCGGCCCAACCGGACGCGAGACCTGCAGCATCGCCTGATTGTCGACAGACGTTGCAGCCGGAAACGCCGCATGGTCAATCTTGGCCGTGATCTTCACGGTAAAGCTGCGCGTTTCCACACTGCCGTCGCCATCAAGATCGGACGAGGACAGCCGGAAATCGGCAACCTTCGCCGTGTCGTTCGGCGAACCGCCGGTGCTGATCGCAGCGCTCGGCGATCCGGTTCCAGCAGCATCCGTCACATCGCCAGAGATGCTGGCGCTGACGATTGCCAAGCCCGGAGCCAACTGGTCGCTCAAGTCAAGCGGCGTCTTGGCAAGCTTCGCCGCCGCGGTCGGATCGGCCCAATTCGCAGCCGGCTGCGTCACGCTGAAACGAACCGTATATTCCACATAATCGCAGTTGATCTGCTTGCCGACTTTGGTGAACTGCAGCTTGTTGTTCTGCGGCGGCGTTGGTTTGCCTTCTTCAAGCGGAACCTTGTCGCCACCCTCCACCTGATCAACCGTCGGCTCCGTTACCGGCGCTTTCGGCGTCTCAAGCTGAAGAATGTTGTTGGTGAGAGGTATCGCCAAATCCTCGGCAAATGCCGGTGTCTGGCCAAGCCCGAGCGCCAGGCCGGCGGCCATCAGCCACCTGCCCGGACGTTTCGTCCAGTTGAGGGGTTTCATGGTCGTCTCCAAAGCATTCGATGTTGCGTTCTGTGGTGAGTGGAAGATGGAATGATTGTTCATTTTCCCCTCCTCACGGTGCGCACGAAGCGAGTGGAGTATCGATATCGACATTGACCTTGCAGCACGGGAAATACCCGCCCTTGGCAGCGTCGGCAGCCTTGTAGAAACACAGGCCCAGTCTCACCGAATCGCCCGGCAACACGCCGGACAGTCCGAATGTGAACGGCGCGGCGGCGCTTGGCCGCGATTGCATCGGCGGTGAGACCGAAACACCCGGCGTCAGCGAATCCGCCTTGATCGAGTCGCCGCCAAGGCCCGTCGTGTCCTTGACGTACACATCAGCCTCAAGCCCTGCCGGAGTGCAGAAATACTCGACCGACTTCACATCAATGCACGGCGGCAAGTCCGTCGGCGGGAAGTAGGGCGGCCAATAGGGATCAGGATAATCTCCTGGATAGGGTATCGGCTCATAATAGCCCGCCTGCCCCGCGCACGGACGCCAGACTTCCACATCGCCGACATGACCCTTCACATCCGGGTCTTCATAAAGGCTGTCAAAGTCGAGGAACCACGAGCCAAACGGCGGCACGTTCTGCGGCTTGACGAGTTCCTTCGGCGTCATCTGCACGCCGTGCACCACCAAGGCCCCGCCCAGCGCCAGCTGGTCAGCCAGTTCCTCATTGTTGCGCAGATCATCGCCGGTCTTCACCAGCGTCTGGCTGCACGAGCCATAATCGATCGCGCCATACTGGTCGTAGCCATATTGCAGGTCGAGACCGCCCGCCGCCTGCTGGTTTTCCGGCGGGAAGCCAACGGCATATTCTTGGGGGCTCTCCACCCAGACGCTTTCCGTCGCCGGGTCATCCGGGCTCTCGCGCCAGTAGCGGATAACTTCGCCCTTGCCGGAGTTGGCAAAGCGCGAATAATCGTAGCGGTTCTCGATCTCGCCGCGCTGCGACAGATACATGAAGCCTTTGCTGTCAAAGGCGATGTCCGTAACCGGAAAATCCTTCTCCGCCTTGACGGTCAGTTCCCAGCGCGCAGAGCCGAATGTTCCGTCCTCCAGAATGTCGACAGACCAGATTTCAGCAGCATTGCCAACGGCATAGTAAAGCCGTCCGCCATTGACCGCGACGCCCCAAACCTGCCGCTCATCTTGCGTATAGCCCCACGTGTCCGGGTCTTCTGAGTCAAACGCGCCGCCACCGATGTCCATCACCGCGCCATCATCCGCCGTCGGCGCCAGCCCATGCGCAGGCCGTCCGGCCACACCATGATCGAACGTGTCGAGCACCGCGCCGTCAATCGAGATGCGATGGATCAACCCGCTGTCGATGTCGCTGACAAAAAACTGCCGGTGCGCCTTGTCGAACTTGATGTTGCCAAGCCCGGGGCCGCTGTTGCTCTCAATGTCGGCAAACTTGGTTACCTCCCCCGTCAGTCCGTCCACCTTGTAGATTGTGCCGGGTCCACCGCCGAGGTCGAGTCCAAATTGCCCGTCCATGAATTGCGCGCCGGCGGTGCCGCCGCGCTGGCGTTCAGGGCGGCCATCCTCGTCATCGTCAGGCGTCACAATCTGAATGCCATGCAGCGAGGTCGCCGTGGCATAAAGATTGGGCACAGTTTCGGTGGTGTCGGTGCGCTTGCCGTCATCATAGGCAAGGCCGAACACCTGTCCGATCTGCCGCGCCGAAACTTCAAACGGCAGCGGCGTATTCACCAATTGCCCGCTCGCCGGGGCGCCAAGGTTTGAAACATCAAAAACCCTGAGGGATTTGCCCTCAAGGTCAATCATCGTCTCATCAATGGCGTCAACGCCGGGCGGCAGCCCCTCCTCAATCCCGGGAATGACTGTTCCGGAAAATCCGGTGACGGCCATCGACCCTTCGGAGAAAACCCGCACATCCTGAGCAAGCGCGGCGCTTCCAAGCACTGTCCCGCTTAGCAACGCCCCGGCCAGCGCACCACGTCGAACACGCATGAAGGCGCTGCAAACGGAGGATGTGGAAAGAAGTGACTTGGACATAGGGTTCCTCCCGCTGTTCCGGGAAAAGACGCTGCCCTCACGCGCATTGTCATACGCACGCGCGGCGGCAGAATCCGCCGGATGACTGTTGTTGCGACCCCAATATTCCCTAACGTTACCCTGCGTTGTGTGACGCGTCAACGCGTCTGCGAGCATACATTTGAGCGAACGGGGCGATGATGTGCAGGCTGGTTCAAACGTCGTGTTCTGGCCCGATAAACGACCAGAACCCGAACCGCCGAAACCCGCCGAATGCGTCAAGTTTCCGGGCATGATTGGCTCCTTGCCGGGACAAGCAGAATGCAGTCCCTTTGCCTCAGTCGCAGGGCAAGCGGAAAAGGTTCATGGCAGCTTTAACCTCTACCGTTTTGCGGGAGAGGAGCTTCGCGCAGCGAAGCGGTGAGGTGAGTCACGCAGACACGAGGCAAACAGGCGCTGTTTCAAAGCCGAAAAACTGCCAAAGAGCAACGTTGGAGCGCACAGCACGACAAGCGTTGATTGATTTCACTTTTCGCCTGTAACATGCATTCAATCAATGGTCACGGGTCGGAAGCGTTGGATGTCTGTGACGCGATGTGGATCAAAGTCGGCAAACCGCCATCAACGCCAGTTTCACCTAACATCGACGTGAGCGCAGCATGATAAACTTTACCCCTTCGCGAGGTTTGATCTTGATGTGTGATTTTGACATGGCAAGCGTACCACCAGAGATGCGGAAGGTCAGGCGCGTAATTGTCATATCGCCAAAGGCATATAACAAGCGTCCAAGCATGCAAACTCCGGGAAAGTGTATCGTCATTCCACTCTCCGCGACACCTCCGCGACTGCCACAGCCGTCACACGTCTCGATCCCAGCGAGCCGCTATACAAGCATCACTCTTCCGGTCTGGGCAATTTGCGAAATGGTCGACCATGTGTCTCACGCGCGCCTTGACCGCGTAGCATCAGGAAAGAAATTTCTGTCTGAGTCAGTTACACCTGTCGACATGGCATTGGTGGAAGATGCCTTGCGTCATGCTCTTGGATTGATTGTCACTTGAAATTTCAGTGAAACGGAATTAAATTCCACTCACTTCCCGAAAGGGGCTTGCGGGCCTGCCCATTGCGAAAGCGTGGCAGGCCTAAACTTTTTGTTGAAACCACAGTTCATTGCCACCGTTGGCTGTTGCCCCTCTACAGCTTCAAACGAAACAAAGTACGGATGCGGCCTACTCCGGCGTCACATTGGCCATTGCGTATGCGCAAGCCAACACACTTACCCCGCAGCAATAATCCGCCAACCCATTGATATTATTCACATCACAATTTTTTCCGCAGCACCTTATCCACCCGCTCAAAATCCGACCTGATAATCCTCCCACTATTCAATTCTCAACCGGAAGCCTTAAATTTTGAACTGGACCATCGTCATCACCCGCAACCAAGCCCTGCTTGTGCGCATCGTCGCCGAGCTGTTCGCGATGTTGCGGATGGTCGATGGGGGCGGCAGTCCCCTCTCCGTCACGGGCTGCGCCCGCGACACCTCTTCCCTGCGGGGCGAGGTTAAAGCCGCAGAGGTTGAACCAAGCGCCAAGCCTTCAACCTCGCCCCTCCGGGGAGAGGTGTCGGCGAAGCCGACGGAGAGGGGACTGCGCCCCGACGCAAGTGCCTTCACCCTCCCGCGCCACCTCTACGCCGCCATCATGCTCATCCTGCGCCCCTGCGAATCCGCCATCCGCCGCCTCATCATCATCGCGGCGAGAGGGCTGGTCTTGAAGGCTCGCGCCTCGCGTCCCATCCCGGC
>JANPGC010000189.1:0-45109 GCA_031423755.1 Phyllobacteriaceae bacterium
CGCGCGGTCATCGACCAGGTCGAAGTCGATGACACGGAAATCCGCATCCACGGACGGAAGTCAATTCTGGAGCGACTTGTGATGGGTGGCGGGGCCACTCCGGCTGGAGTGCCCAGTTTTGTTCGTAAGTGGCGCGCCCTAAGAGATTCGAACTCCTGACCCCCAGATTCGTAGTCTGGTGCTCTATCCAGCTGAGCTAAGGGCGCGCACTGTCGCGCGGGCTTTGCCTCACGCTGGTCGGCTTCCTAATGGCACTGGCAGCCAAAAGCAAGTCGGATGATGAGAAAAGTGCGGCATTGCTGCACGCTGTGCCGCCACCCGAAAGCCGGGTTGCAGGCATCATGGCTGGCCAACGCCGTCCTTGCGCTTTTTCCAATCCGTAATTTTCACGGGCCGGTCCGGCAGGCGTATCTCAAAATGGGCACCGCGCTCGCGGTCTTCGCGCGATTCTATCGTGCCGCCGTGCAGGGTGACGAGCTCGTGGGCGATGGCAAGGCCAAGTCCGGTGCCTTCGGCGCGCGTAGAGCCCCTGAATGCAGCGAACAGGTTCTCTCGTGCCTTCTGCGGCAGACCGGGACCTGTGTCTTCAACACTGATGACTGTGACGCTGCCAAGTCGGCCGCCGGTGAGGATGATGCGTTTTACCGGGCCGTCGTGCGAGGCCAGCGCCTGCACGGAATTGCGCACCAAATTGGCGATGATGCGGAACAGCTGGTCCGGATCGGCGTTCACCGACAAATCATCCGGGACCATGTTGATGGCTTCAATGCCATGCGCGTTGCTCTCGTCGATGCCAAGCAGTTCGAAGACTTCGTGCGCCAGATTGTTGACCGGGACGACTCTCAACTTCGGCTCGGCCTCATGGCCCTTGCCATATGCCAGCACGCTTTCGGAGAAGGTCACGGCGCGGTCGAGCGCACGCAGCAGGCGGGGCGCTATCTTGCGCACCGCAGGATCTTCGAGGTCCGTCAAACGGTCTGACAGCAGTTGGGCCGGCGCAAGCATGTTGCGCATATCGTGGTTGATCTTTGAGACGGCGAGGCCGAGATCAGCAAGGTGCTTACGGCTTGACAGCGTGCGCTGCAACTCCTGCTGCATGGCAGCAAGTTCATGCTCCGCAACGCCAATTTCATCGTTGCGCATGGCAGGGACAAGGATACCGGACGGGTTCTCCGGGTCGGCAGAGAAGCGCAGCATGTTGGCAGTCATCGCACGGATCGGCGCGATCATGAGGCGGCGGAGCGCCAGATAGACCAGTGCACCGGTGAACAGCGAAATGATGATCGACAAAAGGAACACGTTGCGCGCATACACCAGAAGCGCATCTAGCAGACCCTTGTCCGACAGGATAATCTCAACCGTCTTGCTGCTGTTTCCGACAGGGCCAAAGACGCGGATTGTGTCATCACCGCCATTCATCAGCGTGTCGAACACGCCGCCGACCGCTTCAAGCGGGCCGGATTGCGTCAAGTCAATGTGCCGGTCGACTTCCGGTGGCATTTCCTCGACGGCAAGAAGGCGCGACACGCCCTCCTCGCGCAACGCGATGGCCTTGGCACCGGTTGCCATCAGAATATCATCCTGCATCTTGCGGGACAGGCTCTCCGCATCGGCATTGGCCAACACAACGGCAGCCACACCTGCGGTGTTCACACGATCCTGCAGCCAGCGCATGCGAAAATTGGCAACCGAGGGGACAAAAATCAGCACTTCTGCGATCATCACAAATGTGACCGTCAGCACCAAAACCTTGGACGACAGCGAACGCGAGGAATTGATCTTCCCGGGTTCGCGGGGAGGAATGTCTGGAGTGTCTGGCTGGATATCCGTCATGCGCGCAACTTAACCGAACATCCTCAAAAACCCAATCAGCTTTCTGAGGTGCGGGCTTCGCGCCAACGGGGCGAAATAGGTGATCGCTGCGCGTTTGCCAGCTTCAGACATAGTTGGATAGGGAGCGACGTAACCGGCAATGTCGCGCACGCCCATGCCCTTGGACAAGGCCAGCGCCCACATGTTGATCATCTCACCTGCGCCATGGCCGCCTATGGAGACGCCAAGTATGCGGCCCTTGTTATTGGTTATAATCTTGATGAGGCCTGCGGTCTTGTGTTCAGCCTCGGCGCGGTCATTTTCGGCGAAAGGCCAACGCAAGACGTGAAACGGTTTGCCCGATTTTTTAGCCTCCGCTTCGGTGATGCCGACTTGCGCCAATTCCGGTTCGGTGAAAGTTGACCAAGGGATGATGCCGCGATTCTCCTTGACTGGCAGGCGGAACAGAATTGAGCGGACGACAAGGCCGGCGTGATATCCCGCCATGTGGGTGAATTGCAAAGAACCCGCCACATCGCCGACGGCATAGACACGGCGATTTGAGCTCTTCAGGTTGGTGCCAACCTTGATGCCGCGCCGGTCATGGACGATCCCGGCTTTTTCCAGGTCCATGCCGTTGACGTTGGCGGAGCGGCCTGCCGCGACCAGCAGTTTGGTTCCGTCAACTGTTGCTCCGCCGTCCGGCCCTTCGACGAGCACACGCACTCCGGTCTTGCCGCGCTTTTCGACTGCCGTGACTTTGGTGTTATCGAGGATTTTTATGCCCTCGGCACGCAACGCCGCAAGCACGACAGACGCGGTTTCGGGGTCGTCCTTGCCCAGCGCCGCCAATGCTTCAATGACGGTAACTTCCGCGCCCAGACGCCGGTGCGCCTGCGCCATCTCCATGCCGATCGGACCACCGCCGATAATGATCAGGTGGCCGGGCAGTTTGTCTTCTTCGAAAACTGTTTCATTGGTCAGATACTCAACCTGATCGAGGCCGGGTATCGGCGGGATGAAGGCGGATGAGCCGGTCGCGATGACAAACCTGCGGGCCTTCACTGTTATGTCACCGGCGACAACTGTGCGCGCGTCGCTGAATTTTCCTTCGGCTTGAACAAGGCGCACGCCGAGCGCGGTGAAGCGCTCAACAGAGTCATTTGGGGCGATTGAGGCGATAACTGACTTTACATGCGCCATCACGGCTTTGAAATTGACCTGCGGCTCGACCGCTGCAACGCCGAATTTTGCGCCGCTGCGCATGACCTGCGCCTGTTTCCCAGCAGCGAGAAGCGCCTTTGACGGCACGCAGCCATAATTCAGACAGTCGCCGCCCATCTTGCCTTTTTCGATCAACACGACTGACACGCCAAAGGAGGCTGCGGCCGCAGCGACCGTCAATCCGCCGGAACCGGCACCGATGATGCAAATATCGGGGGTGAGCGTCTCAGCCATGTTTGATTCCTGTTGCTCAGTTTGAGCTTTTGAAGCGTTTCAGTACAAGCGGGATTGCCGCGACAATGGCAATGGCCGCAAAGGCGATGGTGATTTGCGGCGTGACCAGTTCCGAAATGGACGGGTTTTGTCCGCTTGCCTTTGCCGCCGCCAGGACGCTGCCAACGCCCTCGCCGAGCCAAGCGAAGGCAAATGTGCCTGGAATGATTCCAAGCGCGGTCGCCAGCACATAGTCACGGGTTTTCACATTGAACAGGGCCGGGGCGATGTTGACCAGAAAGAACGGAAAGACCGGGGCCAGACGCAGCACCAGAAGATAGCCGAACGCATCCTTTCGGAAACCTTCTGCAAACGCCGCGGCTTTTGACCCCAGACGGTCACGCAGGAAGCCGCCAAACCCTGAGCGGGCGGCAAGGAACAGGATTGTCGCGCCAATGGTCGCGGCTGCCACGACCATTACACCGCCGTGCAGCCAGCCAAACAGGAAGCCGCCAAAGATTGTGAGCACTGATGCAGCAGGCAGAGAAAGGGCAACAGCGGCTATATAGAGCAGCATGAATATCAAAGACGCCGTGACACCGTTTGCCAATACAAACGCCCTCAGGGATTCCTGCTGCTCGCCAAGATACGACAGGGACAGATAGTCCGTGAGGCCGAAAGCGTAAGCTGCGGCAAGACCGACTGCGAGAATCAAAAGCGGCGCGAACTTTGCCAAACCAGTTTCTCTGACCGGTGTGCGCACATTTGCATTTTCGGGCTTGATTTCGTCTTTCAACTGCGGGGCCTTTGAATTGCGGTTTGCAGGTCATTCACTTGCGCTTGTCGCCGGTTCAATTCAACGCAAATCCGCTGCCTTCACCCCGTCTTGACGTTGCGCCGAGGCTCACTCACCGTTAGTTGAAGACAGCGTTGCAAAGAATTGATCTTTGGGGCCGAATGAATTGACTCACGCCCACCTTCATTCTATAGGCCGCTCACGCTCGGGCCTGACCTCCCGGCGCGCGATTTTTGTTGCGTGGCGATTGGTCCAGACGCTCCTGTTGTAAAACAGATCCAAGAAGGGCCGCACGCCGCGGTATTGAAACAAATGAAGCGCACCTACCAACCTTCCAATCTTGTCCGCAAGCGCCGCCATGGCTTCCGTTCGCGCATGGCAACAACCGGCGGCCGCAAGGTCATCGCTGCCCGCCGCGGCCGCGGCCGTGCCAAGCTGTCGGCTTGACGGTCAGTACCCCGGCCGGTTTGCACACGCTTTGGCCGGTAAAGAATCCAAATTGAAGCCGGGCCGCTTGAAAAAGCGGCCCGATTTCTTGAGTGTGCGCGGCGGAAAAAAGCTGCGCGGCCCGCATTTTCTAATCGAACAGAACAAACGCAGCGACGGCGGCCTTGAGCCGAGGGTCGGATTGACGGTCTCAAAAAAATGCGGCAACGCACCCCAGCGCAACCGCATCAAACGCCGCCTGCGCGAGGCAATCCGTCTCCATGCAGCCATCGACATGTCGCCCTCGACTGACTATGTAATCGTCGCGCGGGCCGAACTTGTCAGCCTTCCTTTCCAGCGCCTTGTAAGCGAACTGAAACAGCGACTGAAAAGCCGCCCCTGAGACCGGAACGACCCATGCAGCAAAATCGCAATTTCTACATCACCATTGCCCTTTCGGTGCTGATCCTGATGGTCTGGCAGGTGTTTTACATGAACCCGAAGATTGAGGCGCAGCGGCAGCAGGCGCAGATTGAGGCGCAGCGTGTGGAGGAGCAGACCAAGGCAACGACGGGCGCAGCGCCGGCTGCGCCGAATGCCGCGGCTCCTGCCGGAACCGAGGCCGCCACGGGAATAAATGTTGATACGGCGCTCAAGCAGGACGGGCGCGTGGCTTTCGACACGCCGCACCTCAAGGGTTCGATCAATTTGAAGGGCGGGCGCTTCGATGACGTGGTGCTGAAAGAGTACCGCGAAACTGTTGAGCCGACGTCGCCGAACATCCACCTCCTGCTGCCGTCGCCGATCGACCATGGCTATTTTGCAGAAGTGGGCTACACAGGGGATGCTGCGGCAGGTGCCCTGCCCGGGCCTGACACAGTTTGGAGTGTCGAAGGCAACGCCAACCTGACACCGGCGACGCCCGTGACGCTTGTCTACACCAATGACAAAGGCGTAACCTTCAAACGCAGCATTGCCGTGGACGCAGATTACCTTTTCACCATCACCGACAGCCTGACCAATGGCAATAGCACCGATGTCACAGTTTCGCCGTACGGCCGGATCATCCGCTACCAGAAGCCAACCGGCACCTCGGTTTACGTTCTGCATGAGGGCGGCATTGGCTACAGCGATGCGGGCGGGCTGACGGAAGCCAAATTTGCAAAGCTGGAAGACGAGAAAGAGCTGAAACCGGAAAAGAGCGTTGACGGCTGGCTTGGGTTCACCGACAAATATTGGGCGGCTGCGCTCATTCCGGGCGCCGGGCTCAACTATCAGCCGCGATTCTCCTATTTTGAAGATGGACGCACCCGCTTCCAGGCCGACTATCTCGCCGATCCAGTCACACTGAAGGCTGGCGAGACCAAGTCTCTTGAGACCCGGCTTTTCGCCGGCGCCAAAGAAGTGTCGATGATCAACCATTACCGCGACGACGACAAGATCAACCGTTTTGACCTGATGATCGACTGGGGCTGGTTCTACTTTTTCACCAAGCCGATGTTCGCCCTGATGGACTGGCTGTACAAGCTTCTGGGCAATTTCGGGTTGGCAGTCATGGCGACCACGGTCATTGTCAAGCTGATATTCTTCCCGCTCGCCAACAAATCCTACGTCTCGATGGCGCACATGAAGACCGCGCAGCCGAAAATGCTGGAGATCAAGGAGAAGTACAAGGACGACAGGCAGAAGCAGCAGCAGGCGATGCTGGAGCTTTACAAGACCGAAAAGATCAACCCAATTGCCGGCTGCTGGCCGGTGCTGTTGCAAATTCCGGTGTTCTTTGCGCTCTACAAGGTTATCTACGTCACTATCGAAATGCGCCATGCGCCATTCTACGGCTGGATTCACGATCTTTCGGCGCCGGACCCAACTTCAATATTCAATCTGTTCGGCCTGCTGCCGTATGGTGTGCCGCATGCCTTGGCGATCGGCGTTTGGCCGCTGCTCATGGGCATCACCATGTTCCTGCAGATGCGCATGAACCCGACGCCGCCGGATCCGACACAGGCGGCGATTTTCACCTGGATGCCGATCATCTTCACCTTCATGATGGCGACATTCCCGGCCGGGCTTATCATCTATTGGGCCTGGAACAACACGCTTTCGATCTTGCAGCAGGGCTACATCATGAAGCGCAATGGCGCGAAGATCGAGCTTTGGGATAATCTGGTGGGGCTGTTCAAGAAAAAGCCGACAACGGCTTAACCTCGTTCAATCCGACGCTCATGGCCCCGCTTCGGCGGGGCTTTTTTGTTCTGCCAATCCTCTATAAAGCATCAACAATGACCGAAGTTGCCAAGCCAGTTCTCACGCCCGAACAAAATCTTCTGTTCCAGCGCCCGTGGATATTCATCAAAGGCGTGCCGGCGATGCATTTCCTGCCGCCGGAAGGGCCACCGGAGATCGCCTTTGCGGGGCGTTCCAATGTGGGCAAATCTTCGCTCATCAACGCGCTGACGGGACAAGGCGGCCTTGCGCGCACGTCAAACACGCCGGGGCGGACTCAGGAACTCAACTTCTTTGTCCCCGACGGTTACACAGGTGCGATGGATGATTTGCCGCCGATGACGCTGGTGGATATGCCGGGGTATGGCTACGCCGAAGCGCCGAAGGAACAGGTCGATAAGTGGACCAATCTGGTCTTTTCCTATTTGCGCGGGCGGGTGTCACTGAAGCGAGTGTTTTTGTTGATCGACTCGCGGCATGGCGTCAAAGCCAATGATGAGGATGTGCTGAAGCTCTTGGACAAGGCGGCTGTGTCCTACCAGATCGTGCTAACCAAGGCAGACAAGCTGCACATCTCGAAGATTGAGCCGCTGGTGGCAGCGACGCTGGAGAAAATCCGCAAGCGACCGGCCGCCTATCCGGAAGTGCTGGTCACATCATCGGAAAAGAATGCAGGTCTGGATGGCGTTCACGCAGCGATTTTCAAGGCAATTGACGAGCGCCCAGTCAGCCCCCAGCTGGGAGCTTGAAGCTGACCGAAAGGCCGCCAATAGAGGAAGCAGAGAACACAGGTTCCGCACCATAAGCCGCCAGAATTTCCGAGACGAGACTGAGGCCCAGACCGGCGTTTCCGGATGACTGGTCAAGCCGCCTGCCACGCACTGCGAGCGACGAAAACAATTGCTCTGGCACACCGGCTCCATCGTCGGCAATTTCGACAACAACATTCTGCCCATCCTTGTGCGCAGAGATTTTGACGATGGTTGTTGCAGCGCGCGCAGCGTTTTCAAGAAGGTTTCCCAATAGGTCATTCAGATCGTCAGCGTTTATCGCGGCCAGCGCATCGGGTGCGGCGGAATTTTGAAACGCTATCGATTCACCGTTCGGGGTGCGGGCCAGCGTGCGGATGATGCCATGCGCCGCTGTGGCAACGGACACCGGCTTTTGGCGGGCACTGGAATTGCGGATACGCGAACGGGCAAGCTCGCGCTCGACAATCTGTTTCATGCGGAGCGCAATATCTTCAATATCATCAGCAACAGCATCTTGGCCCGCATCGCGCAGCCGGGACACATCATTTGTCAGGGCAGTCAGCGGCGTCTTTAGTCCGTGTGCGAGATCAGCGGCGCGATCACGTGCACGGGTCAATGATTCCTCCTGCGCACTGAGCAACTGGTTGACCTCGTCAACCAAGGGCCGAACCTCCAAAGGAACATCTTCCGACAGGCGCGCAGTTACGCCTGACCTAACATCCCTGATAGCGGCTCCCAGACTTGAAACGGGCTTGAGGCCTTGGGTGACCTGCCACCAGAGACCCGCAAGCAACAGCAAGCCCAAGCCAAGGACAGCAGGCGCAAGATCGCTGGCGAAGCCTGATTTAAGCGTTTCAAGCTCAGCCGTGTTAATGGCCACCGATATACTGACCGGGCGGTCGGCTTTTGCGTTCTCAAGAATGATCAGGCGCTCGTGAACCAAAATCTCCTTACCTTCCGGACCAAGCAAATGGCGGGCATCGGTGACACTTGGTGCCAACGAGCCTGTTGGCAGCGCAAGCTCGGCGTCCCAAAGTGACACCGAACGCAGCTTAGCCTTGCGGACTTCATCATTCACTTGCCAGTAAAGGCCGCCAAAGACCCGCTCGAAACGGGGGTCCCCAGGCTCGGCATCCAGATACAGTGCACCATCTGGCTTGAAGCGCAGATTGCCTGCCAATTGGAGAATGTGCGTGTCGAGTTCCTGGCCTATCCGCCTCTCAACATGGCGCCCGAACAAAGATGTGAGTCCGATAGCTGACAGGATCATGGCCGCCGAGACTGCCAACGTGGCGAGTAACAATAAACGAAGCCTGAGGGACCCAGGTTTCATTGCGTTGTTTCTGAGAAAATGTAACCAAAACCGCGGCGGGTTTCGATAAGCCCGGCCCCGATTTTCTTACGCACCCGCCCGACAAGGACTTCCACCGCGTTGGATTCCCGCTCGAAATGCTCTGCCTGAAGATGTTCGGACAGTTCTTGCTGGGTTACAACACGCCCACTGTTGTGCATCATGTAGGCGACGAACCGAAACTCCTGTGGCGAAAGTCTGATCGGGATTCCCGACTTTGTGACGCGCATTTGGCGCGGATCGAGCACGGTGGCACCGATGCTCAAATTGGGCGCGGCATGTCCGCCGCTGCGGCGCAATATGGCCCGCAAGCGTGCCAAAAGTTCCTCAACTTCGAACGGCTTGACAAGATAATCATCAGCCCCGGAGTTTATGCCTTCAACTCTTTCGGACCACGTGCCGCGTGCGGTCAGGACAAGGATGGGGAAATTGCGCCCGTTTGCCCGCCACTTCTTCAGGATCGCCATACCGTCCATATTGGGCAAGCCTAAATCTAGAATTGCAGCGGCGTAATCTTCGGTATCACCTTTGAACCACGCCTCTTCGCCATCCAACTCGGTATCTACAATGAAACCGTTGGCTTCGAGGGCAGAAACAACCATCTGGCGAATGCGACGGTCATCCTCGACAACAAGTATTTTCATTCAATCGTCCCCGCCGATTTTCATCAGCTCGCCTGTCCGGGCATCCACATAGACTTCCTTCCGGCGGCCTCTGCTGTCGAGAAAATATATCTCGTAGACCGGACGGTCGTTTTTTTCCTCATATTTGGTCTCGATTATTTCACCATTGAGGTGAGGCATCGCACGCTTTAAAATTTCGGCGAGCGACAGTATTTTTCCCGATTTGGCGTTCTCGTAGACTTTGTCTGAGGCTCGATGTTCATCGTCGCCATCATGACCGTCATCAGCAGCGGCGATAGGCGAAGCCAAAAGCAGCGACAAGAACAAGGGGAACAAAGTGCACGCGCGAGTCATACGGCTATTTCGCTCAACTTGGATGACAGAATGCTGACAGGTCATGTCAGTCTTTTGTCACAAGCGGACGACTACATCTACCCAGGCCAAAGACGGCGCCATGATATCTTGAAAGGAACTTCCCATGCGCATTATTCTCTCCGCCCTTGCTCTGTGCCTCGCTTTCTCCGCTTCAGCATTTGCTGAAGGAAGCGAGTCCAAAAACGCATGCGGTGATACCGACAAGTCCACATGGATCAGCCAGGACGATGCCAAGGCAAAGGCCATTGCAGTTGGATTTGATGTCCGCCAGGTCAAGGATGAGGGCGGATGTTATGAAATCTATGCAATCGACAAGGCTGGCAACAAGGTCGAAAAGCTCATGCATCCCGTTACCGGCGAATTCGTAGCCGACGAAACAGCGGAATAATGGACACCAATACGGACAACACCCAGACCGGCGACTCCTTGTCGCCGGGAACGGTGCGGGTGTGGGACCCGTTCGTCCGAATTTTCCATTGGTCACTTGTAGGCTTGTTTTTCTTAGCCTTTTTCACCGGCGACGAATGGAAATCAGCACATATTTATGCCGGATACGGCGTCGGCACCCTGATTTTATCCCGCATCATCTGGGGGTTTGCCGGCTCTGAACATGCCCGATTTTCATCGTTCGTGTATTCGCGAGCCACTGTTTTGGAATTTCTGAAAGACAGTGTGCTGCTGAAAGCCAAGCGGTACATAGGGCACAATCCTGCAGGCGGTGCGATGGTGATCGCTTTGCTGTTATCTGTCGGAGCCATTGCGACAACAGGCTACATGATGACGACCGACGCCTATTGGGGTGTCGGATGGGTCGAAGATGCCCATAAAGTTACCGTCTATCTCACCATCGCATTGGTTGTGCTTCATGTCGGGGGCGTGGTGCTGGCCAGCTTTGAACACAAGGAAAACCTTGTCCGCTCAATGTTCACCGGCCGCAAGCGGCCAAACTAATTGATTTTCCAGAACAAATTGCCGGGCAAACTTCGCCCGGCATTCTGCGCATGTTACTCAAGCCGCATCAGGCTTGAACGTCAGCGCGATCCCGTTCAGGCAATGGCGCTTGCCGGTGGGCTTGGGGCCGTCGTCGAACACATGGCCAAAATGGCCGCCGCAGCGGCGGCAGTGGATTTCGGTGCGGGCCATGAACAGCGATTTGTCGTCCTGATCGCCGATGGCATCCTTCAAGGATTCGTAAAAGCTCGGCCACCCGGTGCCGCTGTCAAACTTGGCGTAGGAGCCATAGACCGGGAGGTCGCAGCCAGCACAGTGAAAATTTCCGGTGCGGTGCTCGTCGAGCAGCGCGCTGGTGAACGGGCGCTCTGTGTCTTCCTTGCGAAGAACCTGAAACTGCGCTTCCGTCAAAATCTTGCGCCATTCCTCGTCGGTTTTTTCAATCTCGAACTTGCCCTCGGCGGCGCTCGAAACGCTTACGAAGCCTGCTCGAAAATTGAACAGAACCGGCACGGAAAGCGCGCCAATTGCGAGGGCTGTGGATGTGAGGAAGGACCGGCGGTTCATGGTTCAAAGACCTCTCGGATAAGACGCCGCCTGCGGAACGGTCTCCGCAGGCGGCACGACGCTGATATGGGGTTATTTATATCCGCATCGTGGGATCAACGGGAAATCACGACTTCGGCAAGAGAACCTTGTCGATCACGTGAATAACGCCGTTTGACTGTTCGACATCAGCGATGGTGACGTTTGCAACGCCGCCGTTTTCATCGGTCACGGTGACCTTGCCGCCATCGGCCTTCAGTGTCAGTTCGCAGCCGCCAACGGTCTTCACCTTGTGCGCGCCGCCATCGTCCATCACCATCTTGGTGACTGCGTCGGACATGGCCTTGGCCGGAACGACATGGCAGGTAAGAATCTTGGTGAGCTGATCCTTGTTCTCTGGCTTCAGGAGCGTGTCGACTGTGCCTGCTGGCAGGGCGTCAAACGCTGCGTTGACCGGGGCGAACACTGTGAACGGGCCGGGGCCCTTGAGTGTGTCGACGAGGCCGGCTGCAGTCACTGCGGCAACGAGCGTGGTGTGGTCCTTGGAGTTCACTGCGTTTTCGACGATGTTCTTGTCGGCATACATTGCTGCGCCGCCAACCATCGGGTTTTCAGCAAACGCTGCGGATGACAGGGCGATCGCGCCAGCGATTGTGGACAGGAAAAGGGATTTCTTGAACATGGGGATATTCCTCGTTGTGATCTTTGGTTGTGATCTTTGCCCTGCAATTGCGAGGGTCAGAGGAGGAACGCGACGGCGCGCCGAATAGTTTCACAAAACTTAAAGAAAATTTCCGCGAAGAATAATCCTGAAAAATCAATCAGCTGACGGCAGGACGGCGTCTATGATTTCAAGCATGCCGTTTGACTGGGCCACGTCCAGCGCCGTAATTTCGGCAGTTGCTGCATCTTGTCCGGCGACAAAGAACCTGCCGTGCTTGCGGCTGACCGTCAGAATGCAGCCGCCGATGGTTTGCAGCTCGACAGACTGTCCTTCTGTGACCAAGTCCGACAAGGGCTTGCCAGCCATCTCATTGCCAGAAACGATGTGGCACGACAGCAGACGCGCAATTTGGTTTCGGTTCACACGCAGAAGCGATTGCGGTGTATGGCCTTCCGGCAACGCGGCAAAGGCTGCGTCATCCGGGGCGAACACCGTGAATGTGCCGCGGCGCATCAGCGGCTGCTCCAGCTTCACCATTTTCATTGCCTTGATGAGCGTGCGGTGGGTGCGCGAGTCAATGACGTTTGAAAGGATGGTCTTGTTTGAATACATGACCGACTGGCCGATCATGCGGATTTCTTCAGCGCGCGTGGCAAGCGGCAGCGTGACCAAAAGGGCTGCTAGGACAAGGACGGGGTTCCTGCGCATGCCAGTCACCTTTCCTGGAAAGGTTTATTGCAAGCATAATATTACGCCTCTGCGGCCAACTCGACAAACGGAATTTTAATCTGGTCAGATGGCCCTTGAGACGCCGACTGCAATAACCGGGCCCGTGGCGCTGCCGGTTGGCGAGCCGCCGAGCGGTTCGACGGATACTGCGAAGGCGTCGCCGGCATTGATGCGGGCGACCATTTCGGGCTTCACCTTAAGCGTCAAGGACTCGGCATTGGTCAGCACGCCCATGGATTCCGGCGCGGAGCTGCCGTCAACGAACCAAAGTTCAAAGTCCCTGTCTCCGGCCTTGTCGGCCTTGACGCGGGTGACGCGGATTTCGTCCGAGCCCGGTTCATAAAGCGCGACAAAGCGCACTTCGCCGGTGTCTGCCTGCATTGGCGCGACAATCGGGATGACCTTGGCAATCTGAGGGTCGCGGCGCAGGGCCTGCGGCACGACAACAACAGCGGCCAGTGCCAGAGAGGCGAGCGAGAGGCCGCGCCAGAAGGCGAGGCTCTGGAACAGGCCGGGGGATTGAGCTTTCGCGGACGAAAACAAGCGCTTGTCAATCGCAGACTTGACCATCGGCGGCGGTGTCACTGTCGCGTACTCGTCATCAAGCGGTGATAAACGATCTTGCCAGCGGTCAACCATGCGGGCGAACGCGCGGTCGTCGGCGATGCGGGCCTCGGCGGAGCGGCGCGCGGATGCTTCCAGCACCCCGAGTACATACTCGGCAGCCAGGAGATCATCGCCGTCTTCCGGCATCATCTCTTTGTCTACGCTGCTCATCGCTCCAGACACTCTTTCAGTTTCATCAGGCTGCGGCGCAGCCAGGTTCGCATTGTGTTGAGCGGCACGTTGAAGTGCGCCGCCAGTTCTTCGTAGGAACGGCCCTCGACGTAAGCAAGTTTCACGGCATCTGCCTTGCCCGGGTCAAGCTCCTGCATGCAACGGTCAATCCGGCGCCCCTCGCCGCTGTTGACCGCCTGCCGTTCCGGATCTGGTGCGGCATCGGCGACATCATAGGCGGCTTCGATGGGTTGAGCGGGTTTTTGGCGGGCGCGAATGCGGTCAATTGAGTGGTTGCGGGCAATGGCGCACAGCCAGCCGAGCGCAGACGCATCGCTTTGGGCGTAGCGGTCGGCACGGGACCAGATCTTCACAAACACTTCCTGCAGCGCATCTTCCGCTTCGCTCCTTTCAGAGAGAATACGCAGGCACACGCCAAAAAGTTTCGGCGAAGCAACGGCATACAGCCGGTCGAACGCCGCCCTGTCCTTGAGCGCGATGCGCGGCAGCAAGGAGGAAAGTTCGTCAGCGCTCATTTAACAACCGATACGGGATATGATTTCATGTTTTTGGACCATGACAGAGAGTATGGCAAAATCAAGTTTTCGTGTGCGATGCGGTCAGGTGTGCCCGACTTTTCCAGCCTCGCCTTCCGGAAGTTCGGACAGGAAGTCAACCGTATGGCACAGCACCGTGTCCGCATTCAACAACATGACGCCGTAGGCAGGCGGTTCGGGGATGGCGAGCGAAGAGTCCACCGTCACCAGATCAAACGGCATCTGATCGACAAGACTCTTGTAGACGGTTGCCGGAATGCCGTTCCATGAGACGCTGATCGAGCGGTGAATATGGCCGCAGACAATCTGGCGCACGTCGTGGCCGGCAAGGCAGGCGCGGAATTCCTCGTGATTGTGCAGCTTGATCCGATCCATGCCGGGAAAAAGCGTATCAAATGGCGGGTGGTGTATGAAAATGACGACTGGCTTGCCGTTTGCGCCTGCGAGTGCGTCCGCCAAAAAGCCGAGGCGCTTTTCGCATAGAAAGCCTGCGTGGCTGTCCGGATATTCATACGGCGGGCCGTTGAGCGGGTCTAGGCCGATGACGCGGTAGCCGGCAATATCATGAGCAAACTGGACGAAGCCGTTGCCGTCTTGCGGATTTTCAGGAAACGCTGCGATGAAATTCTCGCGAAGGTCATGATTGCCAACGAGGATTTTGACCGGGACTTTCAGTCCGGACAGAATGTGTTTCAGTTTAGCATAGGATTGCGGGTCGCCGCGATGGGTGAGGTCGCCGGTGATGATGCAGAGGCAGGCATCGGATTGTGTGCGGTTGATGTGGGCAATCGCCAATTGAAGACGTTCGGAAGGGTCGATCCCGATGAGCCTGCCGCCATCAGGCAGGATGTGGACATCTGTGAGGACAATGATTTTGGTGGCTGGCATTTTGCTTCTTCGGTTTGTTGTGAGCTTCCGGAAACTGCCACAGGATTTGCAAATTGGCGATGAGCGAACGGCGGAAACAATTGCCCTGCCCCCGGTTTTTTCCTATGGAGCGTCGCAACTGAATTCAGGGATACAGCCATGACCATCACGGCGAGCGAAGGTGAGACACAGGCGCGGCTGTTGGCCGAGGCCCTGCCCTATATGCAGCGTTATGAAGACAAGACGATTGTTGTCAAATATGGCGGGCATGCAATGGGTGACATTTCGCTCGGACGGGCGTTTGCGCGCGATATTGCACTTTTGAAGCAATCCGGCATCGACCCGATTGTCGTGCATGGCGGCGGGCCGCAGATTGGTGCCATGCTGGCCAGGATGGGGATTGAATCAAAGTTCGAGGGTGGCCTTCGTGTCACCGACCAAAAGACGGTCGAGATCGTCGAAATGGTGCTGGCGGGATCGATCAACAAGGAAATTGTCGCGTTGATCAACGCCGAGGGCGAATGGGCCATCGGCCTTTGCGGCAAGGACGGCAACATGGTGTTTGCCGAGAAGGCACACAAGAAATTCAAGGACCCGGATTCAAACATTGAACGCGTCTTGGACCTCGGCTTTGTCGGGGAGCCTGTCGAGGTGGACCGCAAGCTCCTGGACCTGTTGGCGCATTCGGAAATGATTCCGGTGATCGCACCGGTGGCACCCGGGCGCGACGGGCACACCTACAACATCAACGCCGACACATTTGCCGGGGCGATTGCAGGGGCTGTGAAGGCCTCGCGGCTACTGTTCCTGACCGACGTGCCGGGCGTGCTCGACAAGGAAAAGAACCTCATCAAGGAGTTGTCGGTTGCAGAGGCGCATCGCCTGATTGCCGATGGAACGATTTCCGGCGGGATGATCCCAAAGGTTGAGACGTGCATTGAAGCCATCCAGCGCGGCGTCGAGGGCGTGGTTATCCTGAACGGCAAGACGCCACATGTGGTGCTGCTGGAGTTGCTGACCGAGCATGGAGCTGGGACGCTGATTGTGCCTTAAGCGCCGGACACATGAAGCGCCCAGCTCACCCCTCGACTATCACCGGCATTCCCTGTGCCCCGCCCGGCTTAGCGGTTCTCAGCAGCGGCACCATTGCGGCCATGATGGCGAATACCGCGATCTCGTAGATCAGGGCTGAGCGGGCGGCGTTGATGAAGGCGGGGTGCGGATTGCCTGCTGACGCGGCCATTTGGGTTTCCAGCGTGGCGAAAAATAGTTCGCCGACGAGCGCCACGCCGAGCGCGCCGCCGATCTGCTGGAAAGCCTGCAGCGCACCAGAGCCGGAGCCCGCATCACGCGGCGGAACGCCTGAGAGAATGGTCTGGAACAGCGCCGAGATCGATGTGCCCAAGCCGAAACCGGCGATAGCCAGCGGCGCGGCGAGCCACCAGTGGTTCACTGTGTCTGTCACCGAGCCAATGATGATGCGCAAAACAACCATGCCGAGGACCAGCAGCAGCGCACCGCCGGCCAGCCGCCTCATCAGAAATTTGTTGGCCAGCCGGCCCGATATGACGGAAGCGATCAGGACGCCGACAGGAAAGGGGATGGTGGCAATGCCGGATTCAAGCGGCGAATAGCCGAAGCCGGACTGCAGGAAGATCGCCAGAATCAGGAAGAAGCCGGGCAGACCGGAGAAGAAAATCATGGTGATGACGGCGCCGATGGCAAAGTTGCGGTTTTTCATCAGGCTGACGTTTAGCAGCTGCGCCGCGCCCTCTGCTTCACGACCCCGCTCCCAAAGGTAAAACAGCGCAAAGCCGACGAAGGATGCTGCAATCATGGCGAAGGCCCACGCAGGCCAGCCATAGGAGCGGCCTTCAATCAGCGGGAACACCAGCAAGAGTATGGCAACAGTCGCTATGGCGATGCCGCCAAGATCATGGTTCAGGCCCGGATGCGGCGGTGTGGCCGGGACGAGGCGCCAGGCGGCGATCACGGCAATGATGCCAATCGGGATGTTGACAAGGAAGATCGGTCGCCAGTCGAGACCATAGAGATTGGCGCTGATCAAGACGCCGCCGACAATCGGTCCGGCTACGGAGGCGAGACCTGCGGTCAGGCCAAACAGTGAAAAGGCGAAGCCGCGCTCGTGCGGCGGAAACGTCACCTGCATGATCGCCAGCACCTGCGGCATCATCATCGCGCCGGCCAGCCCCTGCAGAACGCGGGCGACAATCAGGATGCTGATCGAGGGCGCAATTCCGCATAGGAACGAGCCGACAGTGAAACCGGCAACGCCCCAGAGGAAAATGACCTTGCGCCCGACAATGTCGCCGAGCCTGCCGAACGGCAACAGGCCGAGGGCGAACGCGAGCACATAGGCGGCCACCACCCACTCGATCTGGCTTGATGTCGCGCCGAGGCCCTTTTGCAGGCTCGGCAAGGCGACATTGACAATGGTGATGTCGATCAGATTCATGAATCCCGCGATGAGCAGCACTGCCATGGCCAGCCACCGGCGCGGATCGGGAATAAAATCGTCGGCATGGGAATCACTGGCGGGCGTTTTCATGGGAGCTTTCGGGGCTTAACCTTCCAGGCAATCGCCCTTTGGGACTGCTGCCGGAATCGCAAATGTTTCCAAGATCTAGCGCAAAGCGATGGGCCGTCAACCGGCGCGGTCAGGCGGCGATTGTTCTGGCGAGATGATCGCCGAGGCGCAAGGCAAGCGCGGTCAGCGTCGTGGTCGGATTGCATTGGCCGGATGTTGCAAATACCGAGGAGCCGCCAACCCACAGATTTTGCATGCCATGCACCCTGCAGTTGGCATCGACGACGCTTTTCAGCGGATCCGTTCCCATGCGCGTGCCGCCCATATGGTGATGACCGGCAATTTCCTGGTTGTCGGGGTAGTTTTCGTTGGCGAGGACCCATTCCTCGAACCGCAGGCGGCCAAGATTCTTTGCGGCCAGAGTCTCGCCGAAAAGGCGGAGGCCCTCGACCATGGTTTTGCGTTCGAGCGGGCCTTTTTTCCAGTGAAGGACAATGCGCGGCACGCCGGCTGCGTCGGTCTCATCCGGTGAGAGGGTAATGTGGTTTGATTCGACCGGCGACTGCTCCCAGCCGAGATAGATCTGCGCCGCGCAGCGCAGATGCGCACCCATGCCCGAGGCGATCCACTCGGATGTGTCGGGCGCAACACACGCAAGATCAGCAACCAGCGCCTTGACGCCCGGATAGGGCTGCTGGATGACGCGCGCGCCGAAATTCCCGATGCCGAGCCGCTGCATCGCGGCGGGGGTCGGCGAGAAGAATGCCTCGTTGGTTTCGTCGAATTCGAAGGCTGAGGTGTCGAAGAGGATGGCGTCGGCTGGCTCGAACTGCGGATGCTCCATCCAGTATTTGCCGAGCGCCGCCGCATGGGGCACGACGCCGCCGTTGGACTGCTGGTTTGACCAGAGCAGCAGGCGGGAGTTTTCAAGCCCTCCCGTGCAGACAATGAAATGATCGGCGGAAATGGACCCAGCGCCCTTGCCCTGCGACCAGAGATTGGCGCCGCTGATGCGCTTTCCGTCTCCGGTGAGCTCTCGCGCCATCGTGTTCATGACGACGGCAATGGTGTTGGAGGATTCAAGGTCAGCCCGGTATTTTTCGCCGACATGCACCGCCGGGCTTTTGATCAGCTGCACCCAGTCGATATCTTCGCTAATCGGCACGTTCCGGCGGAATGGCACCAGATCAAGCATGGCGCGCGTCAACTCGAAATAGGGTGCAAGATCGGCGCGCCTGATCGGCCAGCCGGAGTTGGGAATCCAGTCGCGCTGTTCAAAGTCGTGTGCATCGAGCACGCGGCACCAGCCGGCCCAATGGTTGGAACAACCGCCAAGCAAGCGGATGCGCGTCACATCAAGATCAAAGTAATGGTCGCCTTCGACCTTGCCCTGATAAAATTCCTGGCTTTCGTCGGTGATTTCATCGGTGCCTGCTTCTAGCATTACCACCGGTATATGCGCCTGCGCCAACTGAAGAGCGATGGCCATGCCCGCCGGACCCGTGCCGATGACACAGACTTTAGCGGCGAAACCTGAAGCGCGGTAAGCGTCAATTCCGGAAAAAATCAACGCAGATCGCTCCGTTTGAGCAGCCAGCGGCCAGAGATAACAGTTTCGTCGTCATCAGGTTGCTTTGCGGCTGCCGGGCGGGTGAGACGCAAAAAGGCTGCAAGAGTGAGAAATGCGCCAAGAAAACGGCGGCGGCTTAGGGCGGCAGATTTGGGCTGCACTGAAAATTGAGCCATGTCGTCCATAAGCTTTTCCCTGCTTGAACGTCCGCATGCCCCATGGGACAGTATCGCCGTTTCATGGTTTCTTGTCGAGATAGCGAAGGTCCAATATACGCAATGGGTTAATTTCGAGTGGCTCGAGTTCAACGCCAAAGCACGATCAGCACCACGCCAGCCGCGACAAAAAGGCACCCCAGCGCCTCCAGCCGATTGATCTTTTCCTTGAACACAAAGACCGCTGTTGCAAAAGCGAGCAGCATTTCGACCTGCGCCAGCGCCTTGACCAACGCGGCATTCTGCAGCGTCATGGCGGAGAACCAGCCGAGTGAGGCCGTTGCACCGGCGATTCCCGTGACGAGCGATGGCTTCCAGGCACGAGCGATATTGGAGAGTTCACTCTGCTCGCGCAGCACAATCCAGCCAAGCATCAATATGGTTTGCAACAGGATTACAAACGCCAGCGTTACCGTCGCCTGCATCAGATAGTTGGGCCCGCCCAACGCCAGTGATGCGGCCCTGTAAGAGATGGCGGAAAGGCCGAAGCCTGTGCCGGAGGCAAGGCCAATGAGTGCGGTACGGTGAAAGAGCGACGCGACGAGCGCAACTGGCGTCAATGACGATCTTGCCACTGAAATCAGCATGACGCCGAGAACGCAGATGCAGATGGCAATGACTGCGCCGACGCTGATGGATTCGCCCAAGAGGAAAAAGCCGAACACTGCGGCCTGAGCCGGTTCCGTGCGCGAATAGGCGGTGCCGACGGCGAAGTTCCGGTGAGAGAAGAGGTGTACCAGCAGAAATGTCGCGGCGATTTGCGACAGGCCGCCGATGATCGCCCAGACGAAAAACCGCAGAGATACTTGCGGCATTGTGTAACCAACTTGCCAGTGCAGGAACGTGAGGAATGCCAGCACAACCGGCATGCCGAAGCCGAAGCGCACGAAGGTGGCGCCGGTGGTGCCCATACGGCCTTTGAGGTGTTTCTGCAGCGAGGAGCGTATGTTCTGCAGGAAGGCTGCGGCCAATGTGATCGGTATCCACAGTTCCATGCCGTCAAACCCCATGCGCATCGCGTGCTTTCGTGGCATAGGCAGCCGATGAACAAATCACAAGCTCCTTCGGCGTCAGACTTTGCCCATGTTCGCACGTGGGTATTCGATCTCGACAACACGCTGTATCCGCATCACTCCAATCTGTTTTCGCAGATTGACGTGAAAATGACCGGCTACATTGCCAATCTCCTAACGTTGCCGCACGATGAAGCGCGTAAGATGCAGAAGCAATTCTACCTCGAGTATGGCACGACTCTGCGCGGGTTGATGGAGAAGCACCAGATTGATCCGGACGATTTTCTGGAGAAGGTGCATGACATTGACTACACATGGCTGAAGCCGGACCCGCAGCTTGGCGAGGCGATCAAGGCCCTGCCGGGGCGCAAGTTCATCTTCACCAACGGGAACCGAGGCCATGCAGAAAAGGCGGCGCGGCAGCTTGGCGTTCTCGACCATTTTGAAGATGTGTTTGACATTGTCGCGGCAGACCTGATGCCGAAGCCCGGCCGCCATCCCTATGACCGGTTCGTCTCAAAGCACGGCGTAAATGGCAGCGAAGCGGCAATGTTCGAAGATCTGGTGCGCAATCTGATCGAGCCGAAGGCGCTGGGCATGAAGACAGTGCTGATCGTGCCGCGCAATTTTGAAGCGGATTTTGTCGAGGCGTGGGAGCAGGACGGCAGGGACGGGGATCATGTCGATCATATCACCGACGATCTCGCTGCTTTTCTCAAGAGACTGACATCTGCGTGACCGGCAGCGGGGCTGCATGAATTGCGAGCCCCGCCTTCCGTGCATTTTCAGCCGCCGTGCGTATGCTGCGCTTCCTTTGAATCGGCGGCTTGCACCGGCAATTCAATTTCAACCTCGCCAGAAATTTTGAACTTCAGCGTCACTTTGACGATGTCGTGTTCCTTGAATCCCTGCTTCAGGTCCTTGAACATGATGTGTGTGCCACCGGGCTTCAGCTCGACCTTGCCGCCTGCGGGGATTTCGAGACCGTCATTCAGTTCGGCCATTTTCATGATGTCGTCCTCCATCGCCATATTGTGCACCTCTGTCGTTGGTGAGGCACTGGATGAGGCGGAAAGCAGACGGTCAGGCTCGCCTCCCTTGTTTTCAATAACCAAATATCCAGCGGCAGCCGGTTGGCCCGGAAGGGTCGCACGGGTCCATGCGTGAGTAATTTCGAGATTGCCGGCTTTCACCATGGCAGTTTCTGCGAAGGCGGTGACGATGGACAAGGCCGTAAGGGCAACGGCGGCGGCGAGAGGCAGTGCGAAGCGATTCATGGATTCTATCCTTTGATACAATTGAACAAGCGGCGGCGCTCTGATTGCGCCCTACGCGGAATACCGGGTTCAAATGTTGAAGGGCGGTGCGTGGCCGGGCGGTTTCAAGGTCCAACGACCGACAATATCGAGCGGGTCTGCATGTAACGAAAAGAATGACGCTATGAACGGTGCTACCGCAAATACAGTTGCTTGAACTGGCGCGACGGCCATGACCGGCGCATGCTGTCCGGCGATGCAGGCGGCGCAGTCGTCGGCGAGACCGGGAATGGCGGCCTCTCCGGCGACACCAAATGTTGAGCATATGACGGCTGAGAACGGCTTACCCGCCGCATTGGCATCGGCAAGCGGCTGAACAAAGGGCACCAGCAGCAAAAGCAGCGCCAGCCAAAGGCCCGGCGTCCGGTCGCGGCGGAACGTGCTCAACAGGGTGTGGCGGCGGCTTGTGCGCATGTGGGCGGTGTAGCCCAGACGGGCGAGTCAGCAAAGAGGCGCATTGCCGCAATATGAAGCCGCGAGCAAAATCAGACTGGCGGCATATTGCCGATCAGTTCAGTCCGTAAAATTTTGCAATCAAATTCCAAGCCTCATCTGCGCTATCTACATGGCTGACGAGATGCACGTCCTCCGGGCCGATCATGCCTTCTGCGGCGAGATAATCGAGGTTGACGGCGTTGCGCCAGAATTCCGAGCCGAACAGGATGATCGGCATCTTTTCCATGCGGCCGGTCTGCATCAATGTCAGTGACTCAAACAGCTCGTCCATTGTGCCGAAGCCGCCAGGGAAGGCGGTGACGGCCTTGGCCCGCATCAGGAAATGCATCTTGCGGATCGCGAAATAGTGGAAATTGAAGCAGAGTTCCGGTGTCACATATTCATTGGGCGCCTGTTCATGCGGCAGGACAATGTTGAGGCCGATGGACGGCGCGCCGACATCGCTGGCCCCACGGCTGCCGGCTTCCATGACGCCCGGTCCGCCGCCGGTGCAGACAACAAATTCCCTGTGCAACGTCTGCGCAGAATAGCTGGACACGATCCGGGCGAATTTGCGGGCTTCATCATAGTAGACAGCATTGCCTTTCAGCCGCTCGGCTTGCTGCGCGTTCTTGGCTGCCCAAGCTTCGCCGCCGGGCTCCGGAATGCGCGCGCCGCCGAACATGACCACTGTGGACTGGATGCCGCGCTCTTCAAGGATCATGTCTGGCTTCAGAAGTTCCAGCTGAAGGCGCACCGGACGCAGTTCGCGGCGCAGCATGAACTCATTGTCGGTAAAGGCGAGGCGGTAGGCTTTCGACCGCGTTTGCGGCGTATCCGGCATAAGATTGGTCTTTTCAACCGTCTCGGTTGAATGGGTCAGGGACGACCAGCCGTCCTTGTCTGTCGGATTCATCGCATTGTCCCCAAACGCGCCCGGCCACTTTGATTGACCCACCGGCGGCTTTCTCATAAACACCGCCCCACACGGGGCCTCATCTCCTTTTTCACCCATCATGGTTAGGCCTTGGTTAACAGGCACCAAACGGAGCGTTTCATGTCATTTGCCGCACTTGAAAAGACCATTGAAGCCGCGTTTGACGCGCGCGACACGATCAACACCGGCACCAAGGGCGAAGTTCGCGAGGCAGTGAACGAGGCGTTGGACCTTTTGGACAGCGGCAAGGCGCGGGTGGCGACGCGCGGCGATGACGGCAATTGGGTTGTGCACCAGTGGCTGAAGAAGGCGGTGCTCTTGTCGTTCAGGCTCACGGATAATGCGGTGATCCCTTACACCAGCGCTGACGGTTCGATGGCCAACGGGTTTGACAAGGTTGACCTCAAATACGCCGGATGGGGCGACAATCACTTCCGCGCGGCGGGTTTCCGCGCCGTGCCCGGTGCGGTCGTGCGCCGCTCGGCATTTATCTCCAAGGGCGTTGTGCTGATGCCGTCATTTGTGAACCTCGGCGCTTATGTCGGCGAGAACGCGATGGTGGATACTTGGGCAACTGTCGGCTCCTGTGCGCAGATCGGCAAGAATGTGCATCTGTCCGGCGGCGTCGGCATTGGCGGGGTGTTGGAGCCGATGCAGGCCGGGCCGACCATCATTGAGGACAATTGCTTCATCGGCGCGCGCTCGGAAGTGGTCGAAGGCTGCATCGTGCGTGAAGGCTCCGTGCTGGGCATGGGCGTGTTCATCGGCAAGAGCACCAAGATCGTCGACCGCGCCACGGGCGAGATTTCCTACGGAGAAGTGCCGCCCTACTCGGTCGTTGTAGCCGGTGCGCTGGCGGGCAAGCCGTTCCCGAACGGCGAACAGGGCCCGGCGCTCTATTGCGCGGTGATTGTGAAGCGGGTGGATGAGAAGACGCGCAGCAAGACCGGGATTAATGAGCTGCTGCGGGATTGACTTTTGTAATCCAATGGATTACCTTTCATCAAGATATTTGCTCCTGCGACGGTTGTAGAGATGCCGGAATTCTTGTCGGTGTCTCGAAAACTAATGTTGGATGCAGACCGTGCCCAACTGATCGATTATCTGGCTTACCACCCGACCGCTGGTGATCTGATTCAGGGAACAGGCGGCGTGAGAAAATTGCGTTGGGCGTTGGCTGGGCGTGGCAAGAGCGGCGGTGAAAGAGTCATATATTTTTATTATAGTGCAGACTTACCGCTTTTTGTTCTGACTGCTTATGCCAAGAATGACCGATCAGATCTCAGTCAGCAAGACAGAAACGACATGCTCAAGATGACAGAATTGTTGGTCAGATACCATAAAGGTAGAGGCGCATGACAGGAATGGCAGACTCCATCAAACGCGGGCTGCAGGAGGCGATCGCATATGTGGACGGAACGGCAGACAAGCGAAATTATGGCGTTCATGTTCCCATGGCAGTGGATGTGAAATCCATCCGGTCCGGGCTTGGAATGTCGCAACAGGAATTCGCGGGGCGATTTGGATTCAGCGTCAATACGCTTCGGCATTGGGAGCAGGGGACGCGTGTGCCAGAAGGATCAGCGCGAGCATATCTGCTTGTCATCGCCCGCGCGCCGAACGCCGTGCAAGAAGCGCTCAGGGCAGCGTAACCGGACTGTGTTATGAGCAATGCGTCTAAGAATGCCAGTTTCGACGCCGCCGTCGCGCGCGGCGAAAAGCGCCGTCTTGGCCCGTATGGAGCCAGTGCGCATTGTTACTCTGTCAGGGACAGGATCGTTGTCGAACTGTCCACGGGCATCGAGATCAGCTTTTCGCCAAAGCAAGCGCAGGGATTGGAAAGCGCGCGGCCGGAAGAGCTTTCTGAAATTGCAATCACGCCGTCCGGACTCGGCTTGCATTTCCCCAAGATAGGCGCTGATATTTATATCCCGGCGCTGCGTGAAGGCATTCTGGGCTCTGCCAAATGGATGGCCGGACAGATGGGGCGGATCGGAGGGACAGCGCGCTCTGCTTCCAAGGCGCAGGCCGCGCGGGAAAACGGCAAACTCTGCGGACGCCGGCGCAAGAGCGCCGCATGACGTCTCTGACTGCAATTTACGAAGATTAATCCGCCCTACCGCAGAACGCCCGTCACCTTGAGCCAGTCTGAGCCATCTGTCGGCGACTGGATCTTGGAAATTCCCAGCGTCGAGAAGCCAATAGGCGTCACATCGTCCTTGAGATTGTTCAGGACGAAATCGCCGTCCTTGGTGCGCACCACCAGGACCGTGTGCGCCTCTCCGGCGCTTCGACCGATGGCTAGCAACAGGCTGGCTTTGGGAATGCCCATACGGCTGAGCTTGGCCCGTTTGGCCAGCGCATAGTCCTCACAGTCTCCGGCTTTGGTTGATTGGACCCATTTCTCACGGGTGCCGAATTGCTCCATATCGGATACCGGTTTTATTGCGCGATTGACCGCCTGGTTGACGGACCGCAGCTTTGCCAGGGATATGGACGGCAATTTGGACGCTGCCTTGCGTTTTGAGCAATCAGACTTCGACGCTGCACAATAAGCGACGTGGCCAAAAGGGCGGCTGGCCGAACTTCCGGTCTTGAGCCAGGCTGCAGCACTCGCCACGCCACCCATGCCGACGCACAGTGCCATTGTTGCGATTGACCGAACCACCGCCTTGATTTTCATTGTGAAAAGCCACCTGTTTCTCTCGTGTTATCCAAACGTTAACGATTCATTTGAAACCCGCAAGGGCCGGGCAAACAAAAAGGGGCGCTTGTCGCGCCCCTTTTTGTTGTGGGTCAACGCCTGGGAGGTAACGTTGACGGGTGAAATTCACGTCCGATTACGAATTGCCGCCGAGACGCTGGGCCGGGAGGTAGCCGGTCTCGACGGCAACAGACACGTCGGCACCAATCATCGGCGAGCCATCGCCAAGACGGCCACGGTTTTCGACGGCTTCGACGCCGAAGTTTGCAGTGCCAATTGAAGCAGTAGCTTCTGTGTCAACGGCTGGAGCAGAGTAAATCGTCTGCTGGCCGACGACGTCGAGCGCGGACGACTGAGCGAAAGCTGCGGTGGAAGATGCCAAGGCGATGCCGAGGGCGATGATGATCTTGTTCATGATCGTCTCCTTCAGGATGGTCGGGTTTTGCCCGTTTGATTTTGGGTTTTTGGGGATGTGATTACGAATTGCCGCCAAGGCGCTGGGCCGGGAGGTAGCCGGTCTCGACTGCAACCGCGCCTGATACATCGGCACCGATCATCGGCGAGCCATCGCCAAGACGGCCACGGTTTTCGACGGCTTCAACGGCACGGCTTGCAGTGCCGCCGATTGAGGCGGTGGCTTCGGTGTCAACGGCCAGAGCCGAGTAGATTGTCGGCTGGCCGATAACGTCCAAGGCTGACGACTGGGCGAAAGCTGCGGTGGATGATGCCAAGGCGACGCCAAGGGCGATGATGATCTTGTTCATGATGGTCTCCTTAAGTATTGCGAGCCATTGGCCACGCGTTGAATGAATTTGGGTGTTTTACGAATTGCCGCCGAGGCGCTGGGCCGGGAGGTAGCCGGTCTCAATGGCAACCGAGCCGGAGGCGTTGGCACCAATCATCGGCGAGCCATCGCCAAGACGGCCACGGTTTTCGACGGCTTCGACGCCGAAGTTTGCAGTGCCAATTGAAGCGGTGGCTTCGGTGTCAACGGCCGGAGCCGAGTAGAATGTCTGCTGGCCGATGACGTCAAGGGCTGAAGACTGGGCGAAAGCTGCGGTGGATGATGCCAGGGCGATGCCGAGTGCGATGATGATCTTGTTCATAATAGTCTCCTTGGTTCTGTTGTTTGCTTCAGGATGTTGGTCCTGTGAGAGAAACGGTCGCCGAAATTTTTAGTTTCGGGTTTCAGTGGTTTTACCGGGCGGCGCATCGTGTTGATGTGCGTTCGGTGTGATGCCGAAATGGGCTGTTATGCACTCACTATCAAACCACGAAAGCGTGCCCGCATTGTCAACCAAACAGCACTTGAAAGTCATAGTTGCTTGATGACAAGATATTTAATTGTTATAAATCAATTACTTAATCGAAAACGTGTCGCGCCATAATTTCCGTTGCCAGCTCACGACACAGCGGCTTTCAAGGCCGATCAAGCTTTGTTGATCGCACGATTTTCGTGAATTTGGGGACGTCTCACGGCGTTGTAACAAAACCGTGTGCCGTGACTGGCCGTGAAACCTAGACGTCCAAAGCATGAAATGTGGGATGGTGTGGGTGCCCGCTTCAAAGAGGTATGGTTAACCCGAGGTAAATCTTTGGCGAGAAGCATCGGGGATGGTGCGGGTGTCTTTGCAAGAATCAGGAAACCCCGCTAACCATTGGCCATGTCTTATCGTGCTCTTGACCATGCAAGGATCACCGAAACTGCCGAGCTTCTGGCAGAGCGGGTTGCCGAGCGTTTTCCGAACAATGGAATCTGTGGTGTGGCGCGCGAAATAGTCACCCTGTCGAGAGATGCGGCATTGGATGCGCAAGCGCTCTCCAGGCCGATCCTTTGGCTTCGCTTTTTGACGGCGGCGACCATCCTTTTTGGAGCGCTGTTTTTCATCTATATCGGGACATTCCTGTCGTTTGACCGGATTTCGACCGGCGCATTCGAGTTTGCTTCAGGGCTTGAAGCATCCGTGAACACGATTGTACTGGCAATCGTAGGATTCATCACACTTGCCCGCAGCGAAGCACGGATCAAGCGCCGCAAGGTGTTTGAAGGCTTGCATCGGCTTCGATCCGTCATTCATGTCATCGACATGCACCAACTTACCAAGGATCCGGCGGCCGTTTCCTCCGACTTCAAGCCAACTGCCGCCTCGCCCAAGCGCATCACCAACCCGGCACAATTGTCACGCTATCTCGACTACTGCTCGGAAATGTTCTCGATCACCGGCAAACTTGCGGCGCTTTACGCTCAGGCGGTCAATGACGAAGTGGTGGCCGAAGCTGTCAACGACATCGAAAATCTTGGCTCGAACTTGTCGCGCAAGGTTTGGCAGAAGATCATGCTGATTGATGCAAAGACCGCGCGCAAGGCCAAGGCTGGCTGACGTTCCGCTCCAATTGATCAAAATCCGGACACAGGCTTAATCCGGCTTTATCAATCTTGTGTTTCACTGGGCCGATGTTGCACATGTCAAATCCTTTGGCCAATTGGCTCTGGAAAGATCTTTACGTCTGGCCGCAAGGCAGGCTGGCACCATCCGGATATCTTGGCGCGCTGATGCGCATTCTGATTGTCTATGTCATTTTCGCCCAACTCCTGTCGGTGCTCGGCCCTTCATTCTTCTTCATGTCCAACGTCGACGCACCTGCAGACATGTTTCGCGCCGTGATGTGGGGACAAATCGGAGCGATTGCGCTGATAGCTTTTCCGGTCTGGTCCATCTTCCAGCGCCGGGTCAATGATATGCGCCCGGACATCCGTGCCAAGCTTCAGGCGTGGCAATTCGCCTTCCCGCTTTCTCTTGCCGGACTGACGGGACTGATGGTCGTCCATGCGCTCGGATACAGCACTCCATTGGCCGGGGTGGACCTGAGCCGCATTCGCTTCTGGTTCGTCGTGATGCTGTTCGGCTCCGCCTTTGTGCCGGGCGGCGAGCTCGTGCCTGCTGCCAAACGTGCCGCCACGCCATCGGCAAGCGCAGACGATTTCCTGACTGCCGCGCAAAATGCTGCTCGTGAGGCCATTGCCGCGCAGGTTGCCACCAGAACCGCTGCACGGCCGACGCATACACCCGCGTCAGTGCGGCCAAAGCCTGCTACCGTGAGCAACATGCCGCTGGCAGTCGAGCGCACGCGCACACTGCCGGAACAGGGACGCGTCAAGCCCGGCTGGTTCTCTTGACCGAAAAGCCGTGCGGGGATAGCAGACCGGCATGACACAGAAACTGACCGATCCCGCCGAAGTTCTCGCCAAGCTCATCCGCTGCCCATCCGTGACGCCGCACGAAGGCGGGGCGCTGACGGCGCTGGAGGCCATGCTGAGGCCGATGGGGTTTGTCGTTGAACGGCCCGTCTTCAGCGATGACAACACGCCCGACATCGAGAACCTCTATGCGCGCGCGTCGGGCAACGGGCCGCACCTGATGTTTGCCGGGCATACGGATGTGGTGCCTGTTGGCGACGAGAAGGCGTGGACGCATCCGCCGTTTGCCGCCGAAATCGCCAATGGCGAACTGTACGGGCGCGGCGCGGTGGACATGAAGGGCGGCATTGCCTGCTTCATCGCAGCGTTTGCGCGTCACACGGAGAAGCATGGCAAGCTGAAAGGCTCAGTGTCTTTTTTGATCACCGGCGATGAGGAAGGACCGGCCATCAACGGCAGCGTGAAGCTGCTTGAATGGGCGGCGGCCAAGGGCGAGAAGTGGGACGCGTCGATTGTCGGCGAGCCGACCAATCCTGATGCCATCGGCGACATGATCAAGATTGGCCGGCGCGGATCGCTTTCCGGCACGGTCGTTGTCTATGGCAGACAGGGTCATGCCGCCTATCCGCACTTGGCGGACAATCCGGTGCGCGGGATGATGCAATTGCTTGATGCGCTGTTGTATCCGGCGTTCGACAAGGGCACCAAAGATTTTCAGCCGTCCAATCTGGAAGTAACGACGGTTGACGTCGGCAATCCGGCCGTCAACGTGATCCCGGCACGCGCCACCGCCACGTTCAACATCCGCTTCAACGACACATGGACAGACGAAACATTGCAGGCGGAGATTCACAACCGGCTGGATCGGGCAGCCAAGAAGACCAAGCTGCGCGCGGCGCGCAAGGAGCCGGTGGACTATGAAATCATCTGGCGCGAAAATCCGTGCCACGTGTTCCTGACCAAGGATGACCGGTTGATCGAGGCACTGTCGAATTCAGTCAAGGCGGTGACCGGACGGATGCCGGGGCTTTCGACGACCGGCGGCACCTCGGATGCGCGGTTCATCAAGGATTATTGCCCAGTCGTGGAGTTCGGCCTCGTCGGCAAGACGATGCACATGATCGATGAGCGCGTGGCGCTGTCGGATCTTGAAATGCTGACGCAGGTTTATGAGCGGTTCATCGGCGATTATTTTGGCTGACAGTCAATCGTAGTCCACCCGATCCAAATACAGGCCGTCCGACGGCGCAACGGGACCGCAGGCCTTGCGGTCTTTGGCTTCCAGCGCATTGACCAGATCATGTTCGCTCCAGCGGCCTGAGCCGACCTGTTCCAAAGTGCCAACCATCGAGCGGACCTGCCGATGCAGGAAAGCGCGGGCTGAGAGGTGGAACAGCACCATTTCGCCATCTTGAACCACATCGAACCGGTCGAGATTTCGCACCGGGCTTTCGGCTTGGCATTCGGCGTCGCGGAAGGTGGAGAAGTCGTGCCTGCCAAGAAGGTGCTTGGCGGCCTTGTCCATGGCCGCAGCGTCAACCTTGCGCTTCAAATGCCAGACAAAGCCGCGTTCAAACACAGGCGGGGCGCGGCGGTTCAGCAGTTTGTAGACATAGTGACGGCTGGTGGCTGAGAAGCGTGCGTGAAAATCTTCGCCCACTTTTTCAGCGGATAGAATCGCGATGCGCTCGCGGACCAGATACTGATTGACGGCATCACGCACCACGTCATTGCGCCATTCCTTTGCAAGATCGACATGACACACCTGCCCCGACGCATGCACCCCGGCATCGGTACGCCCGGCAGCGACAATGGTGACACTCTCACTGCAGAAAGAGCGGAATGCGATTTCAAGCGCCTCTTGAACGGACAACAGGTCAAGCTGCCGCTGCCAGCCGCAATAGGATGTGCCGTCATAAGCAATGGTGAGCTTGTAGCGATGCATCAGAACACGCGTGACGGCGCTGCGCCGCGCAGGAATTCATCAGCCGTGAGCGGCTTGCCGCCTGCGCGCTGGAGTTCGGTGATGGAGACTGCGCCATCCCCGCAGGCGATGGTCAGGCCGTGGAGAACTGCGCCCGGCGCGCCATGACCTTCCACGACCAAAGAGCGCAGCAGCTTCACCCTGTCAGCCTTGCCCCCGGTCTCCATCTGGCACCAAGCTCCGGGAATTGGCGACAGGCCGCGGATGTGGTTATGGACTTCGCCGGCAGGGCGAGACCAGTCAACACGGGTTTCGGCCTTGTCTATCTTTTTGGCATAAGTGACGCCTCCAGTCTCTTGCAGCGTGAGCGACAGGTTGTCCGCTTCAAGCTGTACCATGGCATTGACCATCAAAACCGCGCCAATTTGCATCAGCTGGTCATGCAGTTCCCCGGCTGTCATGAAGGGCGTTATCGCGACTTTCCCGGTGAGAGCGATCGGGCCGGTGTCCAGCCCCGCATCCATTTTCATCACCATCATACCGGTCTCTTTGTCACCTGCCATGATGGCACGCTGGATGGGTGCTGCGCCGCGCCAGCGGGGAAGCAGCGAGGCGTGGCCGTTGTAAGCTCCGAAGCGGGTTCCATCCAGAATGGATTGCGGCAGGAGGAGGCCGTACGCGACGACGACCGCCACATCGGCGTTGAGCGCCTTGAAGGCCTCGACATCTTCCGCATTTTTGAAATTAAGTGGTGTCCGGACCTCAAGTCCGAGCGCTTCGGCCTTTTGATGCACGGGCGATTTGACCAGTTCCAGCCCGCGCCGCCCGCCCGGACGCGGCGGCTGGGAATATACGCAAACGATCTGATGCCCTGCCTTCTGCAACGCCGACAGCGTTACTGCGGCGAAGTCGGGCGTTCCCATGAAAATGATCTTCAGCGGCATGAATTTGAGGCCCCGGCGTTCCGGAGCCTGACTCAAAATTCAGTTTGATGAGTCAAATGGCGCGGTCTTCGAGAACCGGAGCGGAGCGTACTTATAGTACGTGAGCACCGGAAGCGCAGAAGGCTGCTCCAGTTGGCCATCAAAGTGGATTTTCTGTCAGGCTCTCAAGCTTCAAACGGGTTTATTAGCTTCAGGTCAAGCCCTTCGAAGTCGCGGACATTGCGGGTGGCGAGGGTTGCGTTGTTGGCGGCGGCGATGCGGGCTATCGCCATGTCCATCGGTTTCACTGGTCTGCCAATATTTTCACGTTGCGCACGGAACTACCCGGCGAGCACAGCGGCTCTGGTATCCAACGGAAGAATTTTACTCAGGAAGGGGCCAGCCATTATCCGTTCGAGCGCGTGTGCATGGACATTTGAACCAGTCCGGGCTTTGAACCTTGCAGCTCCGAACTGAAGCTCTGCAATGACAGGTGCACAGAGATACTTGTCGTCCAGATCAGTACGCTGCGACCATGCCATCACAGATGGATCAATTTGATCCTTGGTAATCTCTGAAATGATGTTCGTGTCCAGTATTATCATTCGAAATCTGGCACTTCGCGGTCAGGTGCCTTGCGTGCTTCATCAAGAATTTCCTGAAAGATCCTGTTTTCCGTCGCAGTTGGCCGAACATCGCCGACCGCCGCTCAAATGGCATCAAACAAACTGGTCTTCGGCTTGGGTGACGCATCACCGATTGCGTCCAAACCCCTGCGAATGGCCTCTGTGGCAGCGGCTGAGAGGCTTCGGTTATCACGTGTGGCAGAATCCACCAAACCCCGTCTCAAATCATCCGGGATGCTTCTGATCAAGAGATCGCCCATGCGCGCCTCCAGTTGATATCACTGATATCAAATGAGCCTACGCTCTGAAAAAGTCAAGAATCGCCCGGCTCAAATCGCCTTGCGTGTCGACCCGCGCTGCTTGGCGAGCTTGCCGAATTTGCGGGTGACCATCTCGCGTTTCAGCTTGGAGATATGGTCGATGAACAGCACACCGTTGAGATGGTCGATCTCGTGCTGCAGGCAGGTGGCGAGGAGGCCTGTGGCCTCCATTTCCTGGCTCTTGCCATGGCGATCGACATATTTGACGCGCACGCCCGCAGGGCGCTCGACTTCTGCATAGTAATCCGGAATGGACAGGCAGCCTTCCTCGTAAACTGACAGGTCTTCTGTCACAGACAGAATTTCCGGATTGAAGAAAAATTGCGGGGCTTTGTCTTCGCCCTCCTTGGCGAGGTCAATCACCAGCATGCGCAGCGGTTCAGCGATCTGGATGGCGGCAAGGCCAATGCCGGGAGCGTCATACATAGTGTCCAGCATGTCATCGGCCAGCTTCAAAATGCGGGAATCAACATTACCGACCGGCTTGGATACGGTCTTCAGAATTGGATCAGGCAAGAGCACGAGCGGGCGCAACGACATGGGCGGTCACGTAAACATTCCCATTGTGACAGTCAATCCGGTTGCAGATCCATCGTTCATGTTTTGTGCTGTCAACGATTTGCGAATCGTATAGATTGCCCAAATGGATATTCAGGAACTGCTTTCCCAGCCCACAATAACGCTCGGTACAAGCGTGTTTTCGTTCGGGCAAGTGCTCCTCGCCGTCGCGGCGGTTGTTGCGTTGCTGATATTCGTATTGGGCGTCTCTTTGTGGCGGTCGGCCAAGGCCCGGGCGGTCAGCGAGGCCCAAGCGGAGTTGCGCGGACGCGAGGCGGAAGAGCGGATGGCTGACATTTTGAAGTCGCAATCCGAGATGCAGGGCCGGATGCAGACGATGGCCGAGATATTCGGCTCGCGGCAATCCGAGATGACGCAAGCAATCCGCGAGCGGCTGGACGGCATGACCCACCGCATCGGCCAGACCATGACCGAGCAGACCAAATCCACACATGACAATCTCGCCAAATTGCAGGAACGGCTGGCGGTGATTGACACGGCGCAATCGAACATCCGGGCGCTGGCCGGCGAGGTGGTGACGCTGCAATCGATCCTGTCCAACAAACAGACGCGCGGTGCTTTCGGGCAGGCGCGGATGGAGACGATCGTCGCTGACGGCATGCCTGCCGGGGCCTATGAGTTTCAGGCGACGCTGACCACGGGCGTGCGGCCGGACTGTCTCATCCGCATGCCGAACGGCGCGCCTTCGCTGGCGATTGATGCCAAGTTTCCGCTGGAATCGTGGAATGCAATTCGCGCTGCCGAGACACCGGATGCACGGCGCGTGGCGGAGACGTCATTCCGGCGCGACATGGATATCCATGTGAAAGACGTGTCGGAAAAATATCTCATTCAGGGCGAGACGCAGGACACGGCCTTCCTGTTTGTGCCGTCGGAATCAGTCTTTGCCGAGATCCATGAGCATTTCGAGGCCATCGTGCAGAAGGCGCACCGGGCGCGGGTTGTGATCGTCTCACCTTCGCTGCTGATGCTGTCGATCCAGGTCATTCAGGCGATCCTGAAGGATGCGCGCATGCGCGAACAGGCGCATCTCATCCAAGGCGAAGTCTCGCGGCTTATGGATGATCTCGGACGGCTGGATGAACGGGTGCGCAAGCTGCAAGGACACTTCCAACTGACGGCCAAGGATGTCGATGACATTCTGGTTTCGACCTCGAAAGTGACCAAGCGCGGACAGAGGATTGAAGCGCTGGAGTTTGGCGAGACGCCGGTTCCGGAGGCGAAGGAAGTCCCGGCGGCTGTTTCAAAAACCGGGCAATTGCGCCTTCGCGTGGTTGAGGGCGAGGAGTGAGCGGGGTAGCAGGACGTTTTTTTTCGCCGGATCTGGACGTACTCCCGTCGCCTCAGAAGGCCATCTGGCGCGAGCTATCAGCCACACCTGTCTAATTCACCCTTTATGGCGGAACCGATATTGCGCTCCGGCTCGGACATCGCCGTTCGGTCGATTTTGATTTTTTTCACGGTCCTCATTCGTACCCGGTAAGCTGGCGAACTCCATTCCTTACCTGTCGGGTGGAACGCTGCTTCAGTCCGAAGCCAATACGCTTGCCATGAGTGTGGACCGGGAGGGCCCGGTCAAACTTGCTTTTTATGGTGGCCTGAACATGGGACAAGTCGCGATTTCAGAGCAGGCGGAAGGTCTTGGAATCGCGGGCGCCTTGCTGCTTGACCTCGGTGGAACGAAAGTGGCCGTTGTGACGCAGCGCGCCGAAGTGAAGGACTATCTGGATATTCACGCCTTGATTACACGAGCCAAAATGCCGATTGCTGAAATGCTGTCTGCGGCCTCGGTCATTTACGGAGAGCAATTCAACCCATTGATTTCCTTGAAGGCCATTACTTACCATGAAGATCATTCCCTGGCCGAATTGCCGCTGTCGATGTGAAACGACCTTGTTAGCGCGGCAAAGCAGGTGAAAGTGGACAAACTTCCTGTGCTGTCAGGCGTGCGCACCAAGATGAACGTGCCATGATCTCACTCCCGAAAAACGCCGAGCTGCTGGCTCTCGCTCCGCACATCATCTGGTTTGAAGTGCCGGAGAAGGCTCTTGCTGACCCGGTGCGCTTCATGGCCTATCTGATGACCTACGGGACACCGGCGCATCTTGCCGTTGTGCGCAAATATGTCGATGAGGACGGCTTTAGAGAGGCGCTTGCCAAGGCCCCGCCGGGGATCATTGACCGGCGCTCATGGACCTACTGGAACGCGATGGCAGGAAATTATCCGCCACCGCCTATGCCGGTGCGCCTGTTTCCCGAATAGTGGGATCCGCTGCGGCGTAATCGCAACCCTGCCATGCGCGGCGCGCGGATGGCGAATTTGCGGGCAATTGGCTATATGATAGTCATATCAAAGGAAAAATCATGAAACCCGTTCAAAAAACCAGCCTGTTCGACAGCATTGTCGCGGCTTTCGCACTGACGCACACATTTGGTTTTGGCTACCGCGACTCGGTCCGCGACATCAAGGCCGCCCAGAAGCGTTTGGCGGTCCGCTAAACCGGCTTCTTTATCTTTGCCTCTTCAAAGGCGCAGGTTACGTCGATAATTGTTTTGTAAATGGCGCGGATGGCTTCGGCTTCCGCGCCATTTTTGGTTGCGCGTCTTGCGTTGCGCTCCAGAACCTCAGCGATGCGGTCTTCGAGCCGGACAGCGACGCCTGATTTGGCCTTATACGCTGCGACTTCGCCGGCAACGGCAAAACGGCGTGCGAGGAGATCGACGATTTGATCGTCAATCGCGTCTATTTCCTGACGGAAAGCGGGCAGTGGATTGGCGCTCATTTCAGCACCTTTTTCAATGCCGGATCAGGAAAGCACGTGGCGGCCATGCCGTTCTTGGCCTGCCAGTCGCCGATGGAGCGGCGTGTCTTGAAGCCGGGCAGTCCGTCCGGCTTGCCGACATCATAACCTTTGGCGACCAGTTCATTTTGCATCGCGCCGATCTCTGACCGCGCCAGCGTACCAACCTTGCTCCAAGGTGCCGCGAAGCCTGCGCTGCCGCCATTGATGCGGTCGGCGACGTGGCCGATGAACAGGGAATAGAGATCGGAAATGTTGTAGCTCTTGATGACGTAAAAATTGCCAGTCGCAAGGAACAGCGGTCCAAAACGACCCGCAGGGGCGAGCAGGAACTGCTCCTTGTTCGCCTCGACTTTGGCAAACGGCTTGCCGCTGGCGCGGGTCACACCTGCCTTGGTCCAGACCGGCAGCGGCTTGCCTTGGTCCGGACCTTCGAGCGCGCAGGAGACATTTTCCGGGACCAATACTTCCACACCCCAGTCGCGTCCGCCTTCCCAGCCGTAGTTGACCAGATAGTTGGCAATCGACGCCAACGTGTCCGGGGCGGAGTTCCAGATATCCCGGCGGCCGTCTCCGTCAAAATCAACAGCGTGAGCGAGGTAGGAGCTTGGCAAAAACTGCGGCTGCCCCATGGCACCCGCCCACGATGCTTTCATCATGTCAGACGAAGCGTAGCCGCGCTCGACGATTTCGAGTGCTGCCAGCACTTCCTTCTGGAACAGGTCCTTGCGGGTGGACATGAAGGCTTTGGTCGCCAGCACATCGAACACCGGATAGTTGCCTTGCGCCTCGCCAAATCCGGACTCGCGGCCCCAAATGGCCAGGATGATGCCGGGCGGGACGCCGTATTTCTTCTCAATCGCCTTCAGCACCTTGGCGTATTGCCCCGCCCGCGCCTTGCCGCCGGAGACCAGCGGTGTGATGGTCTTTTCTGCGAAGTAGTTGGCGGGGGCGGAGAATTCGGCCTGATGCTGCTTTTTCGGCACTTTTGGCTTTGTGCCGGGGACGACGAGATCCGGCAGATCGAGATTGAGCGTCACACCCTTGAGGCTGATGTCAAACGTGGCGCGGGAGACGCCCTTGGCTTGCGCCCGTGGCCAGAGATCATTTTCCAGCCACTGCCGGAATTGCCCGTCGAGCTTACCGGATTGGGCATAGGAGGGGGATACGAGCAAAAGAATTGCCGCCAGGACCGGAAACAGGGCGGCATACGCCTTCCCTTCTGCAACCTCGGGACATGTCCGACGACGACAAAGCGCTGAGAGCCAAGCCAATCCTGTCAAACCCAAACTCCTCAAAGCGCTGTTCTTGCCCGCATGGCAGCGGCCAGCGTGCCGTCATCGAGATAATCCAGCTCGCCACCGACCGGGACGCCATGGGCAAGCCGGGTGACATTAACGCCGAATTCGCGCAATTGGTCTGTGACATAGTGCGCCGTGGTCTGGCCCTCGACCGTGGCATTGACGGCGATGATGACCTCTGTCACGCCGCCCGCCGCAACGCGGTCCACCAGCTGGCGGATGTTGAGATCATCCGGGCCGATCCCGTCAAGCGGCGACAGGCGGCCGCCGAGCACATGATACTTCGCGTGCGGCGCGGCCCCTGCCCGCTCGAGCGCCCAGAGATCGGCGACATCTTCAACCACCACCAGCAGCCCAGCGTCGCGGCGCTCGTCGCAGCAGATCGTGCACGGATCGGACGTGTCGGCGTTGCCGCAGACGGTGCAGATGCGCACCTTGTCGTGCGCCTCTTGCATGGCGTGCGCGAGCGGGCCCATGATCTGGTTCTTCTTCTTGATCAGGTGCAGCGCGGCTCTGCGGGCCGAACGCGGCCCGAGCCCCGGCACCTTGGCCAGCAGCTGGATGAGACGCTCGATTTCAGGTCCGACGATTCGCTTGGTCATCACACTTTCCTAACCAAGACTGTTTAGATTTGACAGTGTTCTATCTCGTTTTGGATGGGTGCCATGGACGCAGCATCATTGACCATCAGGCCGGCGCTTGAAAGCGACCGCGCGGTGCTCGAAGACTTGATCGCCGATTGCTATGCGACGGTCTATCCGGGCTGGTACGAGGAGGACACCCTTTCCGAAGCCTTGCCTGCGATGCTCAAGATCGACTCGCGGCTTTTGGCATCCGGCCGCTATCTTCTCGCCCGCACCGGAAATGTGGTCGCCGGCTGCGGCGGCTGGAGCGTCAATGCGCCGGGCATCACGCCAGATGCTGACCTCACCGGCCACATTCGCCATTTTGCCACGCGCCCCGAAGTGATGGGCAAGGGCATTGGCGGTGCCATCCTCGACCGCTGCGTCGCGGAGGCTGCAGCGTCAGGCATGACCCGGCTGAAATGCTTTTCAAGTTTGGCCGCTGAAGGGTTTTATGCGCGGCACGGATTTGCGAAAATTGATACCGTCAGCGTAATGCTGGGTTCCGGGGCCTATTTTCCGGCTGTGCTCATGGAGCGGTCGCTCGCCTGAGACTTTCTCAAAGTTTAACACCACTTTTCCGGCTTTCCATCGGTCCGGTTTTCCGTTGACAGACAGTGTTTGATATTGCCAGTTGATGCACACTCAAAACTACACGCGAATTGAATGTATTTCGCTCAAAGGAAACTGGAATGATCACACCTGTCCGCTCTGCATTGATATCCGTACTTGCCCTGATGGGGGCGATGGTAAGCGGCGCGGCGCAGGCGGATTGCACAAGCCCGGATGCAGAGCGCTGCAAGATATCGCTCCCGACCGGCATCGACATGACCTATCTGGAGGTCGGGCCGCAAGATGGCCCGGCAGTGCTGCTGATCCACGGGTTGACCGACAATGCGCGGTCATGGTTCACGACAATGGAAAGCCTGCACCGTATCAACCCGGCTCTCCATGTCATGGCGATTGATCTTCGCGGACACGGCCACAGTTCGATGCCTGACGCGACAAAATGCGCACCGGCCCCCGAAGCTTGTTTTCGTCCGGCTGATTTCGCAGACGACATTGTCGCCTTCCTTGCGGCGAAAGGCATAACGAAGGCAGATCTGGCGGGTCACTCGCTCGGTTCGTTCGTAGTGCAGGAAGTGGCACTCACCCACCCCGAACTGGTCGGCCACGCCATTCTGAACGCCACTGCAGCAAGCGCGGTCGGAAATATCGTTCTGCGCGATTATGTCATGAAAGAACCAGTGGAAGGATCATGGAAACAAAAGCTTGAAGCCAAAGGCAAAGTCTATCCAACAGATTTTTATGCTCTGACGCCGCTCGATGCCGATCCCGACGTCAATGGCTGGCTTTCGGTGAATTGGGTTGTTGACCCTGCGGCTGATCCGGAATTTCTCAAACCCTATCTGCCAGAAACAGCCAATGTGAAACTGGGGACATGGATCGGCGCGTCGAGGGCGCTACTGGCGCAAGACAATACCGAGCGGCTCAAGGAACTTACCGTGCCGACGCTGGTTCAGTGGGGAACGCAGGACAGCATTTTTCTGAAGGCCGACCAGGATGCAATCAGGGCTTCGCTGGCAGTGGCTGCGGGGAAGCACGGTCAGCCGATCTATTGGAAAGCCTATGGCAGCCTGCCCCTGCCCGCATCCGGCTATCAGGAAACTGACATCGGCCACAATGTTCAGTGGTCGGCATTCGATATGGTGGCCAAGGATATCGACGCCTTCATAACGTCAGATGCGCCGACAAGTGATCTGGTGCGTAGCGATGCCGCCAACGTGAAAGTCATGCTCGTTGAGCCGGGAAAGGCCGTGGTCGAAAAGATCGGCGGCTAGCAAGCGACGGGCGAAGGGGACTGCGCCGCCCTTGACGACTATCGCCTTCGCCCCGCTTGCGGGGAGAGGGTGGCCAACGGCCGGATGAGGGGCAGCGTCAAGATTGGAAGGCATTGCAAAAGCGACAAAAATTTCCCAACCAACTCGCTCAAAACGGCAGCTTGAACCCCGCAGGCATCTGCAACCCCGCAGTCAGCGCCTTTGTCTTCTCCGCCATGATCGCCTCGACCTTGCCCTTGGCATCATTGTGTGCCGCCAGCACCAGATCTTCAATGATTTCGCCTTCACCGGGCTGAACAAGTGACGAGTCAATCGAAATGCCGGTCATGCCGCCCTTGCCATTCAGCCGGACCTTGACCGCGCCGCCGCCGGAGACGCCTTCGGCTTCGACGGTTTCCATTTCCGCCTGCATTTCCTGCATCTTGGCCTGCATTTCCTTGGCCTTACTCATCAAGCCCATGATGTCTTTCATGATCGTCTCCTGAAATTATTCGTCATCGTCGCCGCCGGAATCGACTCCCGGCGATTGGGCGGCGAAGTCGTCTGGAATGTCATTGCCCATGTCGGCAGCACCGGGGGCGGTTTCAATGCGCACGTTGATGATTTTTGCGCCGGGGAAGCGGGCGAGGATCGCCGCCACATCCGGATCCGCCTTGGCGTCGGCCATGATGCCGTCGCGCTTGGCGTTTTCCGTCTCATCGATGGTCGGGGCGTTGGCGCCTGCCACGACCGAGACCATGAACCGTTGACCCGCCCATTCCGAAAGCTTGCGCGAAAGGTCAGAAGCAAAGCCGCGCGGCGCGTCTGCTGTCAGGCCGATCTCGATAACGCCAGCGCGGAAGGCCACCGGCCGTACGAATTTGCGTATTTGCACCTTCATCTGCATGTCGCGGCGCTTGTCGGCGAGCGCGAGTATGTCGGCGAGCGAATTGATCTGTTCAACGGGCGCAGGCGGCTCGATGATCACGGGCGCGAAACTTGGTGCTGCGTCGGGATTTTCCGAAACCAGCCGCATCGCGCTGCCGGAGGCGGCACCTGAGGGCATGGTTGTCCCAGACCGGGCGTTGACCGTCGGGCTGACTCCGCTTGACGTGTAAGCTGGCGAAGAACCGGACTGCTGTGCACCGCCAGCCGGAGCAGTTTCCAAACCCTTCAGCGCCTCATCCAGCGTCGGCAACAGGCTGGCGTGGCAAAGGCGGATCAGTGCCATTTCGGCGGCCTGAACCGGACGGTTCGAGTTGCCCGTTTCCTCAAGCGCTTTCAGCAGCATCTGCCACGTGCGCGACAAGACGCGAACAGAGATTTTCTCCGAGAATTCCTTGCCGCTGGCGCGCTCGTCCTCGTTCAGCGACAGATCGGTTGCCAGCGCCGGGACATAGCGCATGCGGGTGACGAGGTGGCAGAATTCGGCCAGATCGGTGAGCACCATCACAGGGTCCGCGCCTTGGTCATATTGATCGCGGAAATCGGTCAGCGCGGAGGCGGCATCACCTTTCATGACCTTTCGGAAAAGATCAACAATGCGCGAACGGTCGGCAAGGCCGAGCATCGAGCGCACGGCGTCGGCGCCCACCGTGCCGCTGCCATGGGCGATGGCCTGATCCATGATCGACAGCGAATCGCGAACCGAGCCTTCGGCAGCGCGGGCGATCATGGCGAGCGATGCATCATCAATGGTGACGTGCTCGAGCCCAGCAATCATCGACAGATGCGAAACCAGCGTTGCAGCTTCAACACGGCGCAGGTCGAACCGCTGGCAGCGCGACAGCACCGTGATCGGAACCTTGCGGATTTCCGTGGTGGCGAAGATGAATTTCACATGCGGCGGCGGCTCTTCGAGCGTTTTCAAGAGGCCGTTGAACGCCTGCGTCGAGAGCATGTGCACTTCGTCGATGATGTAGACCTTGTAGCGCGCCGATACGGGCCGATAGCGCACCTGTTCAATGATTTCGCGAATATTGTCGATGCCGGTGTTGGAGGCGGCGTCCATTTCGATCACATCGACATGACGGCCTTCCATGATCGCGCGGCAATGGATGCCTTCAACCGACAGGTCCACCGTCGGCTTGTTGATGGCATCCGTCTGGTAATTCAGCGCCCGCGCCAGAATGCGCGCCGTCGTCGTCTTGCCGACCCCGCGCACGCCGGTCAGCATCCATGCCTGCGCAATGCGACCGGTCTCGAAGGCGTTCTTCAGCGTCCGGACCATCGGCTCCTGGCCGATCAGCGCCGAAAAATCCTGCGGCCGGTATTTGCGCGCCAAAACGCGATACGCCCCGCCCGTCTGCGGCGCAGCCAAATCCATGCTGAGTTCTGTGTCGCTTGTCGCCACTGTGTCGATTCCTTTGGCGCGATTGTCGGCCAGACCTTTGGCAGAGGTCAATGCCTTGCCGTTGCACGCGTGGCAATGCAGCGCACGAAAATTTCAAAACAAAACCGGAGTTGTCTGGCGAAAATCGTGTTCGGCGAGCACCGGAGCGGAGCGTACTTCAGTACGTGAGCACCGGAGCGCAGACGAACGCGATTTGCAGCCGACAAATCCGGAATTTGTTTTGAAATTTTGGGTGGGAGGCTGGCACGGCGACCCGTGCCTGGCTCGTTGGGGCTGCTTCCTTCCGGACCTGACCCGGTTGGCGAGTGGCTCGTCCACCACCAACCTCCCGGAGGTCATATCGGTGATCGGAGACGAAAATGCAAGCACAATTGACTGGTGGGATATGGCGGGAGGGACGCGGGACGCCGCAAAGCAGATAGGTTCAGGGCCGCTGCCATGCTAACGGGCGGCATGGCAATTCAGATTTCGTGTCTCACCCGATGAACCTCCAATCCAGCTACCGCCTCGGCCTCTTTCTTGTCACCGCTTCAGCCATCGTGTGGAGCACGGCTGGCCTGTTCACGCGGATCATCCAAGTGGACACGCCGACCATGCTTCTCTGGCGCGGGCTGTTTGGATCGCTCAGCTTCTTTGCCTATATGGTGTTCCAGGAAGGCGGCGGCGCGTTTGGGCGGTTGGCGCGGATGGACCGGTATGGGTACCTCTATTCCTTCATTGGAATGGTGGCGATGCAGACGTTCATCGCTTCTTTCCGCCATACAAGTGTTGCACATGTCGCGGTCATTTATGCCGTGGTGCCATTTGTTGCGGCCGGGTTCGGCTGGTTGTTCATGCGCGAAATGCCGACGAAAACCGCGTTGATTTCGAGCGGATTTGCGCTGACTGGCGTTGCTGTGATGGTCGGCTCGGGCAGCGGCGAGGGTCATGTGTCGGGCGATCTTCTGGCGCTGATCTCGACAGTTTGCATGGCTTTTCTTATGGTCCTTGGCCGCAAGCACCGGCACATCGACCTCTTGGCGGCGGCCTGTGTTTCAACGTTCATCAGCGCCTTGGTTTCCCTGCCGTTTTCCGGCTCGGTTCCATCCGCGTACGAGCTTTTTGTGCTTGCCGCATTCGGTATCCTCTCGATGGCCGTAGGTTTCATCCTGTTTGCCTTTGGCTCGCGGATGCTGCCGCCAACCGAGACGGCGCTGATCGGCGCGCTGGATGCGCCGCTGGCACCGGTCTGGGTGTGGCTGTTTTTCAGCGAAACGCCGTCCCGTGCCACCTTGATCGGCGGTGCCATTGTTTTCGCCGCTGTTATGGCCCATTTCACTTTGCAATCCCGAATCCGTGGAACCGCCGCACGTGACAGTATTTCACCTTGATCCAAGACTTGATGCGGACACGTTGCCGGTCATGGAGCTTGCGCTGTGCAGTCTGCGGCTGATGAATGACCGGCGCTGGCCGTGGCTCATTCTTGTGCCGCGCATTGCCGGTGCCTGCGAAGTGCATGACCTGCAAGAGACTGACCAGACCCTGATCGCACATGAGAGCGCATCTGTGGGCCGGGCTCTCAGCCAGGTCACCGCTTGCGAAAAAATCAACACCGCCAACATCGGCAACATCGTGCGCCAGCTTCATGTGCATGTGATTGCGCGCAAGTCTGGCGATGCAAACTGGCCCGGGCCTGTATGGGGCCATGGCGTGCGCGATCCGTATGGCAAAGATGCAGCGGCGGCGCTGATCACAGGGATCAAGTCCGCTTGGCAATCCGGGAACGGGAAGACCACATGACCTATGTTGCTGACGAGGCCTCAACCCGCATTGCATTCACCGGAAGTCCGCTGGAGCGGCGGTCCGAGAAGCGGACGGATGATGCCATAGAGCAAGCCCGCGCTGATGCGGCGACGCGCTGGTTTGTGCACTTGGGGGCCAAGGTTGCGTTGCGGGCCGCTGAGGGCGGTGCGCCGCGTGCGCTGTTTGAAACACAGGAATTGACCGGCTTTGAACCAGATTTTTCAGAGTCAGTGCTGCTCGGGTTTCTTCATGAGAGCGCGGTCTGCGCTGTTCCCGGCGGACGTGATCCCGAGACCTTGACCGCGCCTTTGTATGTCTCCGAGCTACGCCCGTTGTTTTCGCAAGGGACTTTGCCGCGCGAAGAACTTTCGATGCTTGCGCAGGCATTTTCGCTGCATTCCTGGCACACGACGCACAAATATTGCGGACGCTGCGGCGCGCGCAACGTCATGAAATCCGGCGGCGTGAAACGGGTTTGCGACGAATGCGGCGCAGAGCATTTTCCGCGCACCGATCCGGTGGTGATCATGCTGACTGTGCATGGCGACAGATGCCTTTTGGCGCGTGGGGCGCATTTTCCGGACGGCATGGTGTCTTGCCTCGCCGGCTTCCTGGAGCCCGGCGAATCCATAGAAGAGGCAGTACGCCGCGAAACGCTCGAAGAGGCCGGCATTCAGACCGGCAAGGTCACCTACCATGCAAGCCAGCCATGGCCGTTCCAGCATTCGCTGATGATCGGCTGCTTTGCCGAGGCGCTGGACGACAAGCTGACGCTGGATGCGTCCGAGCTTGAGGCGGGCGGCTGGCATTCGCGCGCCGATGTGCGGCTGATGCTGGAGGGCAACCATCCCGGCGGGCTGCGCCTGCCGCCAAGTGGAGCGATTGCAAATTTGCTGATCCGGGATTGGGTGGAATCTTGACGGAGTTTATTTAATGTATTACATAAAATCATGAATCTGGTTTGGGATGAACACAAGCGCATCGCCAACCTCGAGAAGCATGGATTTGATTTCGCCAACCTTGCCGATTTTGGCTGGCAAGATGCAATCATCATTCCTGCGCGAGCGGGAAAGTACGGCGGCTCCCGCTCGAAGGCCATAGGATACTATTTCGGCGACGCCGCAATTGTAATTTTCTCTATTCTTGGAGCGGAAGCGATATCTGCTATCAGTTTCAGACCAGCCAACAAAAGAGAGAGGAAACTGCTTGATGAACGCGCCTAAAATTCAAA
>JANPGC010000190.1:0-7550 GCA_031423755.1 Phyllobacteriaceae bacterium
TTGCTTGGCATTGGCGCGGGCACGGAAGATCATATTGCTGAGCGCAGGTCGCACCATGAGATGGAGCATGAGGCGGGCGGCGAGCATGACCATGATGATTTTGACTCTTTCGTTGCGGACACGAGTTCAGTGAAAGACGCAGTGAAGTTTGTTGATGCGCTGAAGGCGGTGATTGCCGGACATGATGTGTTGCGGCTCAAGGGCTTTGTTGATGTGCCGGGCAAGCCGATGCGGCTGGTTATTCAGGCGGTCGGCTCACGCATAGACAGCTATTTCGACCGCGCCTGGGCCGCTGGCGAGGCGCGGGCAACGCGGCTGGTGGTGATTGGCCTAAAGGGGCTCGACCGCGCTGCAATCGCCTCTGAGATCAACGCTGCAGCATCAGCTGCCGCCTGACCGATGCATCTGCTCCTCGCCCAGAAAGGCACGCTGGCGGACGAGGGGGAGGCGATTGACCTTGGCCAGACGCCGGGACGCATTGCTGTTTTGACGGCGGCGGACACGGAAATCGCGGTTCTGGCTGCCGCGCGGGCGGGGCGGAGGGATGGTCCCGGGTTCTTGCGGTTGGTGAATTTTCTGCAGCTCCGTCACCCGATGTCGGTCGATCAGTGGATCGAGCGGACAGGGCGGCATGCCGAACTGGTGGTCGTGCGGGCGCTTGGCGGCGAGAGCTACTGGCCTTACGGGCTCGAAGCGCTGCATGCGGCGGCGGTCAACCATGGTTTCAAGCTGGCGGTGCTGCCGGGCGACGACAAGGCGGATGCAGGGCTGGCGCGCTTTTGCACGCTGGAACGGGAGGCTTGCGACCGGCTTTGGGCGTGCCTTGTAGAGGGCGGCGTTGCCAACGCGGAAGTGTTTCTGGCGATTGCCGATCAGCTGACGGGCAGGGAGAACGCAGATGTCGAGCCGAAGCCGCTGCTGAAAGCGGGCGTGTTTGCTGCGGGCAGGCCGGATGCCGGGTTGAGTGACGTCAAACAGGGATGGATTGAGGGCACGCCGGTCGCTGCCATCGTATTTTACCGCGCGTTGATGCAGAGCGGCCAGACTGCGGCGGTGACTTCGCTGGCCAAGGCGCTGTCGGCCCGCGGTTTCAATACTCTTCCGGTCTATGTGACCAGCCTCAAAGATCTTGTTTCGGCGGCAACGGTCTCGAGCCTTTTCGCCGACGCCAAGCCTGATATCGTTCTGAATGCGACAGGGTTTGCGGTGTCGACCGGCGGGCAGGATTGGGCTGGAACGGTTCTTGACCGAGACGGCGCGATGGTGCTGCAGGTGGTGCTTTCTTCGTTGAGCGAAACGGCTTGGGAGGCTTCTGCCTTTGGCCTGACGTCACGCGATCTGGCGATGAACATTGCGCTGCCGGAAGTGGATGGGCGGGTGTTTTCCCGGGCCGTTTCCTTCAAGGCTGCTGATGTTTTTGACGAGCATGTTCAAGCCAGTATCGTGCGCCACGCGCCGCGTGCTGACCGGGTTGAATTTGTCGCTGATCTGGCGGCGAACTGGTTGCGGCTGCGGCGCAAGAGGCCAACGGACCGGCGCGTGGCCCTGGTGCTGGCGAACTATCCGAACCGGGATGGGCGCCTTGCCAATGGCGTCGGGCTCGACACCCCTGCCGCGACAATCGAGGTGATGCGGGCGATGGCTGCCGCTGGTTATGCGGTCGATGACATTCCGATTGATGGCGACGCGTTGATCCGCGAATTGCAGGCGGGCGTGACCAATGCGAATGGGCCAGATCGCTTGGTACGCGAGACGCTTTCGCTCAATGAATACAATCTCTTGTTTGAAAAACTGCCCATTCTGATTCAGAGTCAGGTGCGCGAGCGATGGGGCGCGCCGGAGCGCGATCCGTTCTGGAACAACGAGGCTGCTGGCTTCGCCCTGCCGCTGATGCGGTTTGGAAATGCCATCACCGGAATTCAGCCTGCGCGGGGCCACAATATTGATCCGAAGCAGAGCTATCACTCGCCGGACCTTGTGCCGCCGCATGGCTATTTCGCGTTCTATTTCTTCCTGCGGCATGCGTTTGGCGCGGATGCGATTGTGCATATGGGCAAGCACGGCAATTTGGAGTGGCTGCCGGGCAAATCGCTCGGATTATCCGCTGGCTGCTATCCGGAGGCCGTGTTCGGCCCGGTGCCACATGTCTATCCCTTCATTGTCAATGATCCGGGCGAGGGCACACAGGCCAAGCGGCGCTCGGCAGCGGTGATCGTCGACCATCTCACGCCGCCTTTGACCCGTGCGGAAAACCATGGCGCGCTGAAGGATCTGGAGGCGCTGGTAGACGAGTATTATCAGGCGCAGGGCGCTGACCCGCGCCGGATCAAGCTGCTTGGCCCGCGCATTCTCGATCTTGTCCGCGATATGGGGCTGGACCATGACGCAGGCATTGAGCGGGGCGATGACGAAGGGCGGTCATTGGAGAAGCTGGACGCGTTTCTGTGCGACCTGAAGGAAATGCAAATCCGCGACGGGCTGCATGTCTTTGGCCGAGCGCCGGATGGGCGGCTGCTGAATGATCTGGTCGTGGCGCTCGCGAGGCTGCCGCGCGGCGATGGTGTTGGCGGGAATGCGAGTTTGCATCGGGCGATTGCTGCGGATTGTTTTGGCATGGAGTCAAACATGCCGCCACTGCCAAGTGCCGCGTCGCCAAAAGACCCATTAATGCCGTCATTCCGGGGCCGCGCAGCGGAACCCGGAAGTCAGAGTGGCGACGTTGAAAGTGGCACGCAGAAAGCATGTGACGCCACCGTGGACAGTAGCGCGACCGGAGACACTTCTCCCTCAACTGCGGCGCTCTGGATTCCGGGTTCTGCGGTGCAGCCCCGGAATGACGGGGCCGCAGAGCTTTTCGACCCGCTAGATTGCACCATGTCGGAGACGTGGAAGGGGCCGGGCCCTGAAATATTGCTGGCAGTATCCACCGATCCCTGGCGCACAAATGGTGACACGGTCGAACGCATTGAACTGCTGGCGTCGGCGCTCGTGGACGACTCGGTGGCTTGCCCGGACGAGTGGGCGCGAACAAGAGCTGTGCTCGATGAAATAGCTGTCAGGATCAGACCCTCGGTGACCGCCTGCGGAGAGGCTGAACTCAATGGCCTGTTGACCGCTCTCGACGGGCGTTTCGTCAAGCCCGGCCCATCGGGCGCGCCGACGCGGGGGCGGCCGGATGTGTTGCCGACCGGGCGGAACTTCCATTCGGTGGACAGCCGCGCGGTGCCGACTGAGACGGCTTGGGAACTGGGCAAGCAGTCTGCAGAGCTTTTGTGCCTGCGGCATGCTCAGGACCAAGGCGATCATCTGCGCTCTGCCGGCATCACCGCGTGGGGCACATCCAACATGCGCACGGGCGGCGATGATATCGCGCAGGCTCTGGCGTTGATCGGCGCCAAGCCTGTGTGGGAACGGGCGAGCGGGCGGGTGACCGGTTTTGAGATCATCACGCTGGCGATGCTTGGACGGCCCCGGGTGGATGTGACCTTGCGTATCTCCGGCTTCTTCCGCGATGCATTTCCGGACCAGATCTCGCTGTTTGACCGGGCGGCGCGGGCGGTCGGGCAATTGGAAGAGGATGAAGATGACAATCCGCTTGCTGCACGGATGAAGGCGGAGGCCGCAGCAATGGTTGCCGAGGGCATGGATGCAGGCAGGGCGGCTACTCAGGCGGGCTATCGCGTGTTCGGCTCGATGCCAGGAGCGTATGGTGCCGGTTTGCAGGCTTTGATTGACGAGCGCGGATGGAGCGAGCGCAAGGATCTTGCAGACGCCTACCTGACCTGGGGGGCGTTTGCTTATGGCGCGGGCAGCGAGGGCGTGTCGGACCGAGCCGGATTTGAAGCGCGGCTTGCGGGGCTGCAGGCGGTGGTGCAGAATCAGGACAACCGTGAGCATGATCTCCTGGATTCGGACGACTATTACCAGTTTGAAGGCGGGATGACTGCGGCGGTCGAGGCTTTGTCCGGGCGGATGCCTGTGGTCTATCACAATGACCATTCGCGCCCCGAAAAGCCGGTGATCCGGACACTCGAAGAAGAGATATCGCGGGTGGTGCGAGGGCGGGTGACGAACCCGAAATGGATCGCAGGTGTGATGCGCCACGGCTACAAGGGCGCGTTCGAAATTGCTGCGACCGTTGATTACATGTTTGCTTTTTCCGCGACGACTGGTGCCGTTCGCGACCATCATTTTGACGCTGTCTACCAGTCGTTTATCGTGGACGATGCCGTGCGGGATTTCATGGCGCAGAGCAATCCACATGCGCTCCGTGAGATGGCAGAGAAGCTGCTGGAGGCGATGGATCGCGGCCTGTGGAAGGCGCGTTCGAATTCTGCGCGAAGTGCGCTCGAACGCTGCGCGAAACTTGAGAAATTGAATCTGCCGGGAGGCACACATGTCTGAAACTGAATTGGAAATTGAAATCGTTGACGGCGCGGATGAGCATGCCCGACACAATTCCAAGATGGCCAAGAAGAAGGCCGCTCGCGACAAGATCATGGCGACCAAGACCAATGAAAAGGGTCTGATCATCGTCCATACCGGTAAGGGCAAGGGCAAATCGACTGCGGCGTTCGGGATGATATTCCGGCATATCGCGCACAGGATTCCTTCTGCTGTCGTACAATTCATCAAGGGCGGCATGTCGACCGGGGAACGTGATCTGATCCTTGCCAATCATCAGGACATCTGCTCGTTCCACACGATGGGCGAGGGGTTCACCTGGGAGACGCAGGACAAGGCGCGCGACATGGAGATGGCGCGGCTGGCGTGGGAGAAGGCGAAGGCGCTGATACTCGACGAGCGCATCAAGATGGTGCTGCTGGACGAGATCAACATCGCGCTGCGTTTTGACTACATCCCCGTCGCAGAGGTTGTCGAGTTTCTGGTCAACGAGAAGCCGCATATGACGCATGTGGTGCTGACAGGCCGCAACGCCGCAGATGAAATCATCGAGATTGCTGATCTTGTGACTGAGATGGAGCTTGTCAAGCACCCGTTCAGGTCCGGAGTCAAAGCGCAGATCGGCGTGGAATTCTGACAATCCAACCGGCAACTTTTGCGGGTTGCTTTTAGGTTTTGTTTATCAGACTCATTTATATTCGCGTCATCTTTCAGGTGGCCAGATGAAAATTGCTCCGCTTAAATCCGTCGAATGCGCGCTTTTGCATGACCAGTATTCACCGATGGACGGCGTTGATCTCTTGGATATTGTCAGCAGGGCGGTGCAGAAATCCGGGATTGCGCCGCTGGTTTCGCGCATTCCGACGAGCGGCGAACATGTGCATGTTATTGCCGGCAATTACCATGTGCTGGTGTCGCAGAACCGCAATCCGCTCAGCCAGGAGGGCTTTGCCGGATGCCTTCCGCTGCCGATTACCAACATGATGATGCCGGACGCGGCCGCGCGCGTGTCGCGCCACCGGGCAAACACATTTGTGACTGTCGGCAAGGGTTCGCTTCCCGGCGTACAGTCCAATGCGCTTTTGAACCAGCTCATGGGCGATCAGTTCAGTTTCACTGAATGGAGCGATGCCGAGCGCGCCATGAAGCTTTGCTACGCGATCTCGCGGGCGATCATGAAGGCGGGCAAGGTCAGCTGCGTTCACTGGTGCCCGAGCGACCATCTGGTTTCGCCGGACTTCTTTGCGGAGGTCGAGCGCGGGCCGTCGATGACGCCGCTTTATGTGCGGCCATATCTGTATTCAAGCGTCGGACATTTGCGCAGTGGTGTGCCGCTCGGCATGGTTGGCAATGGCGCGCAATATTTGATCGGGCGGCCTGTGGTGTTCAATCAGGCCCAGGTTGATCTCGACTGGATGATTATGCGGGTGTCCAACTTTGTGGACATGTGCCATCTACGCGGCAGTGTCATACCCGACGGCGACAGCATGGGTGCTGATGCGAGCGAAGTGATCACAGTGCGGCATATTGCGCCGACGCGGGATCAACCGTTGGGTTCGTATGAGTTGACGGCGGAACGCGTGGCAAAATTTGGCATTGACGGACCGCAGGTGCGACCGCAGCGGCAGGTGATGTATGACCCGCGCAAGGATCCGGTGACGGGTGAAAGCCGGGCGCTTGATCCAAACGATCCGATTGACCGCGCCATTATTGCGCGGCTGAAAGAGCGGGAGCAGATGGGGTTGGACAAGGCGTCCGATCCGTTTGAGAGGGATCGCCGCGCGAGCGACAGGGCGGAGCAGCAGGCGGACACCAACCTTGGCGCCCCCGCGCGACGGGCGGCGCCATTTGGCAAACGCCAATAGCATTGATCATGTCTGGTCAGCCGCGGCGGCGTGAGGCCTTGTAGTAAAAGGTGTTGCCGCCGGCGACGAGCACGTATTTCATGTTTCGGTATGGAAATCTCAAACCGGCTTGGTGGAAATACATCACATTCCTGCCGAGCGTCGGATGGCGTTTGCCTGCCAGAATGGCGTCGGCCAGTGCGGCCAGATCCGTTGTGTCGCCTTGCAGGCGGCGGGTCATGACGCCCGGCGCAAACTGCCTTGGAGCACCAACAACGCCGCAGACCGATCTTCCCCAATTGCCCGCAGCAAGGCGGTGCATCACCACGGTGCCGACCGCCAGCTGGCCGTCGCGGCTGGAGCGGTTGGATTCAAAATACATGGCCCGCATCAGGCATTCGCGGTCACGCTTGCTGCCGATGACACGATCAGCCTTGACGAATGGCGCGGACGCCACCTCGATGGCTGCGGCGGGGATTTTCGAAACCGCTTCCAGAACAGGAACGCCCTTGCCGGATTTGGTGGCGACATACTCTTCGGTCACGAAGCCATCTGAACTTGCCTCGACTTCGGCGGCGAGGCTGGATTTGGCTTCGGCCGTTGCGGGTTCGCTTTGCGATGCCGGGGCAAAACCCATTTCGGGCGAAGCAGTTGCAGACGGAGAAAGTTGGGAAACGGATGAGCCTGACGTGGTGCAGCCCGCGCCAGACAGGGCGGAGAGAAGCGCGAGGATGGCAGGCAAATAACGCATACTGAACAGATCCCGACCCGTTATCGATCGGTCGTATAGCGAAAAAGTCAAGAAAATCAATCTGCGTGCGGTAACCAATGATGTAGGCGCATATCTTTACGTGAAGAGAAGCTTGGCGGCGAGGGCGAAACACACTGTCACCAAGAGTGGTTTGATGATGCGCGAGCCGTTTCGCATGGCGAAATGCGCGCCTGTCCGCCCGCCGGCAAACTGCGCTGCGCCCATGATGAAACCGATCTTCCAGTCAATTGCGCCATAGAGAGCGAAGACAAAGAATGCGCCCAAGTTGGAGGCGAAATTCAAGAGTTTCGTGTGGGCGGTTGCTTTTAGCAGGCCAAAACCGGAGAGCATGACAAAGGCGAGCATGAAAAATGAGCCGGTGCCGGGGCCGAATATGCCGTCATAAAAGCCGATGGCCGGAACAATCGTGGCGGCAAACAGAACCGGCTTCATGCGCTGAACCCTGTCTTCATCCGAAATGTTCGGCTTGAACAGGAAATAAAGCGCGATGGCGATCATCAGTACTGGCAGGAAGGCGCGAAGCCACTCAC
>JANPGC010000191.1:0-36573 GCA_031423755.1 Phyllobacteriaceae bacterium
CACCGGCGACCAAGGCATTGACCACGCCGCCACCCTCAGGCCTGTCCCGTCACCTGCGGTCAATCTCGGCAGATCGAGAAACGCGTACCAAGGTTGGCCAAGCGTGCTTGTGCTGTCAGGCACCCTATCCGGCAGCACCGACCGCGCCGCTGCCCGCCTGCCGCTCACCACAAGTTCCGCCTCTATCTCCCGCAATGCTCCATCAGACAGTTTGCGGACGCGGTAGACCTCGGCGCCCTCCGCCGTCAGAGCCACCAGATCGCCCGGCGTCAGCGCCGCCTCGTTCCATCCGGTTTGGAACGACACCGACGTCCGCTGCGTCACCATATCCCGGTGCAATTGGCGCAATTGCGCATGTGCCATGCCCGGATCTAGCGAAGCGGGCAGTTCAATGTTGGCGACTCTCAGATTGCCGCCCGCAATATTCGACTGCACCGTCGTCTGCTGATGATCGCGCAGTTCGTCGCGGAAGAGCAGCGTCATCTCGCCTGCGACGTCCGCATGCTGCAAAAGTGTCTCGGTTTTCAGTAGGTCATTCTTGTCAAACGCAATGTCTGAAATCTGCCGCGCCAGCGGCAGCGCGCGGCCCTGAGACGTGAAACTCAGCCTGCCGCCTTGCTCGCTGACATCCACCCGCATGACGCTGAGCAACTGATCCAGCGCTTCGCGCGCCGTCGTCTGGCCATTGAGCACGAAGCCCGACACAAACCCGTCAATTTGCGAGCAATCAGAATCGGTTACGCCATGTTCCTGCAAAATGGATTCAACCAACCCCTCCAGTGTCACGCCGGAGAGCCTTCCGTTCAGCCAATGTCCGGTGAGCCAGTTGCCACCATCACCCCAGACATCGCCCTTCACCGGAAACGCCGGATAGGGCCGCGCATCCCAAGCCCAGAGATAACAATTGCCCCGATCCATCATCGGCGCGCCGTAGCTTGACGACACCGGGTTCGCGGCGCCGTTTGCCCAATGCTCCATATGCGCGCCAAGAAACCGGTTCTGCGCCAGGTCGTCCCGCCCACCATCGGAGAACCACGGCAGCGCCGATGCCGCCGACTTTGGGTCCGGGAACACATTCGGCTGGTTTGCCGCCTTGTCCACGGCAGGACAGCCAAGCTCAGTAAACCAGATCGGCTTGGACTGCGGGGCCCAAGCTGTCGGCGTCAGAGACTCAACGCCCCCCACCCGCGCAAAGTGCTGGTTCTGCCACCAGCCTTTCAAATCCTTGGCGCGGTAGACCCAGTGCTTGCCAGCCAGCCCGTCATTGATCGTCGTGCGCGTCCCCGCAGCCCGCGCCGCCTCGCTCGCATAGTACCAGTCAAACCCCTCGCCACCTCCAATCGCGGCCATCAAAGCCGTCTTGTCGGTGGACGAAGCCGCACCATCCGGATTGCTGCCGTCTGCATGGCTGTCACGCCAGTCGGAAAGCGGCATATAATTGTCGATGCCTATGGCGTCGATTGCCGGATGGGCCCACAGCGGATCAAGGTGGAAATCGAGATTGTCCGTCCCGGGCGGCGTGTAAGCGCCATATTCGCTCCAGTCTGCCGCATAGGTCAGCTTGACAGTTGACCCAAGCATAGCCCGTACATCCGCCGCCAGCGATTGCAGCGCCGTCACAAACGGATAGGTCGATACAGCCGAACGCACCCGCGTCAGCGCCTTGAACTCGGACCCGATCAAAAACGCATCGACGCCGCCTGCGATATCCGCGAGCTTGGCATAATGCAGCACCATACGCCGATAACCCCAGTCCGCGCCGCCGGACCAAGTCACAGCCTCGCCGCTGTTGCCAAACTGCGAGGGAAGCGCACTGCCGGCAAATGCAGCCACTTGCGTTCCTGCCATTGCCGTCGCGTCCACGGTTCCGGGAAGTCCCGGCGCTGGCGTGCACGTGATCTCGCCGCGCCACGGATAGGCTGACTGGCTCGCGCCACCATATGGAGACGGCAAAGCGTTGCCCGCCGGAATATCCATCAAAACAAACGGATAGAGCGTGACCTTCAGTCCCCGGGCGGTCAAATCCCGTATCGCGGCAATAACCGAAGCATCATCTGGCGTACCGCCATAGGCTCTTTTGCCGTTATGCTCGGAAACCAGATGCGCGCCCGCCCGCGTCGTTGCACTGACCCGCCAATTGTCGCCTTGAAACCCAAGCGCCTGCGACACGCCCGGCCTGATCTGGCAATTGCCCGCCCGCAGATCATTGCCGAACCAGGCCACCACCAGCGCAACGCTCTCAAGGTTCGGACACAGGGCCTGCAATTCATCCAGAGATGCCGCCCAATCCGTCTCCGCGCTCAAAGTGTGGCGGTTCGGAATGATCGTCTCGCCTGTCCGCACTGTCTGGATAACCGGCAATGGCGATAGGCCGAACTCCGTTGATCCCGGAATAAGCGTAATCGCGCGTATGTCCTTCTCGATTCCGCCGAGCGTCCTGATCACCTCAAACTGCACCTGCGGAATGCGATTGCCAAAAGCCTCAAGCGGGAACCGGTCAAACACCGCGTAGGCCGTGCCACGATAGGCGGGCGCGTTGCCCGCGCCCTGCTTGGCCTCAATCAGCGGATCAGGCAGTTGCGATGCGCCGCCGCCCTTGTGAATGCGGATATCAAATTCGCTCTGGTCCAGTTCGCGCCCGTCGGCCCATATGCGCCGGACATGGGCAATCTCGCCTTCGCAGATCGCCACGGCGAAGTTGGCGAAATAGCTGAATGTCGTGACCTTCGGCCCGCCCTTGGCACCCGTGCGTTCGGTCCTGGATGCCTCCTCAAACCGGGTTGCCCAGATCAACGTCCCGCCCAGACGCGCCGTTCCGTAGACACGCGCCAGCGGCGCACCGTCCTCGCCGGTCAGCGGCTGCATCTGCGACAAGCGCGCGCCCTTGATGTGCTGCGTGCCGTTGATAAGCGCCCGGTCAACAAGATAGCCGCCAAGCGCACCGGCGGCCGTGCCGACGGTTGCACCAACGGCTCCAAAAAGACCGCCAAGGTATGCCCCGGCAGCCTGCAACAGCAATGTGGCCATGCGTCAGTCTCCAGCTGAAGTCGTCGGAAATTTGAAAAGGCCGGCGATCTTGCGCCGCCATTGCGGCACAAGCGGCGAGGCCATCACGCAATGCCGCTCGTAGGCATGCAGAAACCTGTCTTCGCCCAGATAAATACCGCAGTGCTTGGCCGGGACGTCCGGCTTCCAGCGAAACAGCATCAGCGTTCCGGGAACAAGCTCTGTCTCAATCATAAAATGCCGCCGCGCCGCCGCAAGCAGTGGATCACTGTCCGACACCTCCGCCCAGTCCATCGAGTAAGGCCGAAGCGATTCCGGCTCCCTTCCGTAAAGCTCGCGCCATACGCCCCTGATCAACCCCAAACAATCGCACCCGATGCCCTTCGCCGATCCCTGATGCCTGTATGGCGTGCCAGCCCAGGTCTGCGCTTTTGCAATGACGTCCTCGCCAGTCTGATGCTTGCTCATGGAACCAGCGGTGCCCCGTCGAAAATGCCCTCGCCGTTGACATAGGTGTAAACCGCGTCATTGCCCGGCAGGTGGGGAAAGCCTTGAAAGTTCAGCCCGTTGGCAAACTTTGCCTTGCAGGTAGCAAACTGCTTGTCGCATCCTGCCGTCACTGCGAACGTGTCACCCGCTACAATTGCCTTCGGCAGCGGCAGCCAGACCGAAAGCCGCACTGCTGTGCCAGACATCTCATGCACGGCTATCTGTCCAACCTGCCCGACATGGGCCCCGGTAAGCCATTCAATCCGCCCTTGCTCAAACCATCGCGCCGCAAATGCGTTCAGCCCCGATGCCGTAAAGTCACCGGCCCCATTCACTCCGACAACCGTGCCCGTCCCACGATACACCGCGCCCGAAACATCCTTGCCACAGCGCCCGTCGCCCAGTTCCGCATCGCAGCGCCGCCGCACCAGCCGTCCACGCCGCCGGTCCATTGCCTCGGCGAGACTTTGCAGCTCGACCTTGAACGCGTTGCCGCTGATCTCGACCCGGCCGATCTTCGCCACGCGCAACAGCACCCGGCTGACCGGATTGCTCCAGTCCACCAGCCACGTCTCGACACGCGCGCGGTCATATTTGCCAGCCTTCAGATCGTCCGCCGAAATCCGGTCAGACCTCAGCGCGCCGTCGATATCCATGGTCCCGGTCTGCAGCCCCAGCTCAGCTTCGGCGACACTGGCGTTGAAGCCAGTCTGTGGGTCGTGCGTCACACCATCCAGCACCAGCGCGACATCGTGATCGGTAAACCCAAGCGTAACGCCATCTGTCCGCTTGACAGTCCAGCAAAACGCCAACGTCGTGACAGTGCCTTCAACATGCGCCTGAAGGCTCGGCGGCAGCGCGTTCATGCCAGCACCTCGATCAGCGGCACCGAAGGCACTTCGCCCGCGTCAAACGCCGTGAGATTGGCGCTCAGCGTCTCGGAGGCAAACCGCACTTCGGCATGAAAACTGAACCCCGCCGTCACCACTGCGCCATTGGCAGGTATCTTGCCGGGCACAAACACGATCTCGCCCGTTGCGCTGTCCAGCGTAAAATCCGCAGGCAGCGCCTCTGCACCATTCACTGCCACTCGCACAGTTCCGGCAACCGGTCTTCGCACCGGACGCAAATAGGCGTCCGCGCCGACCCCGTATTTCTTCGTCAGCGCAAACCGCGCGTTGACACCAGTGCCGGTGCCAATGGCCTGATCGCCCGGCAACGGCGTCCCGCCATTTGCCGCCGACGAATTGTCCACCGGATCGCGGAAACGGAACGACGTCAGCGGCCCGCGCCGCGCCTCGTAGAAGTCCAGCACCGTTCGAAGGTCTGCCATCGAGCGGATGCCGTTGCCCGCGTCATAGGTGCGCCTAGAATGCGCCAGTCGCGCGTTGCGCTGTTCGCGCCCGGATGCAAACTGCACCACCTCGACCTTGCGCTCGCGTGTCACCGTCGAGCCGAAAGCCACGCTCAGTGGAAACACCACGTCGTGAAATGCTTCAATGATTGGCATGACTTACCCTCAAATGTACCGGCTGCCGCGGCCTGCCGCGCGTGCCACAATCGCCGAGACTTGCGCCTGCGATTTCACAAACGACTGCGCGTCCGGCGTTGAAATGTTGATCACCACGGAAGGCTGCCGCCCGCCGCCATTGACCGCGACGCCCAGCGTTCCGTCTTGTCCGCGCTGCAGCGGCATTATCGCTTCCGCCCCCGCCTCGCCCATCAGGCCCAAGCCCGGGCCATTCTGGAAAAACGTCGGCGCCGCGACCACGCCTCCAGATGCAAACGCCTGCACGCCACCCGTCACCCCGCCATGGGCAAAAGGCATGATGCCGCTGAGCAATCCGGAAAACATGGACGAGAACAGTCCCGTCAGTGGCTTCAGCGCAGCATCCAGCGCCATGCCGGACAGGCTGAGCGCGACGCCTTTCAGCGTGTCCTCAAGACCCTTTCCGTGCACCACCGCGCCCTTCAGCGCCGAGGTCAGCACCGAGCCGAACTGGCGCGAGCGGTCCTCCAGATTTTTCAGCGCATTCTCCAGTTCCTGCGTGTCCGCGCGGAACTCCACTTCAACCGGTTCTTTCATGAGCCTCACATCCCGTCGGGAAATTGTTGCAACAGCTGTTCAAAGTCCGCCCGCGCCAACGGCGCGTTGCGCCCGCCCAGCGCATCCATCGCCAGCGCCAGTTCGCGCGGCGTCATCTTCCAGAAGGCCTCAGGCGTCAGCCGCAGGACAGCAAAGCCAAACCGCGTGATCGCGGCCCATGGAAAGGGCCGCGCCGCCTGTCCTGCGGCTTTCAAGGGTTTGCGGAAGCGTCTCCACTCACCGCGCCGAACGTTGCCAGCAGCAGATCCGCGATAATCTTGGCATAGTCCGCCAGACCGCCCGCCACCTGCATCGCGGCCACATCGCTTTCGTCCAGCGTATTTCCCGCGCCGCGCAAACCAGCCGCAATCACCGCAATCATGTCCCTCGCCGAAAGCCTGCCAGTCGAAAACCGCTCGCCGAGCGACACAAGATCGCCAGCCCCCAGCGCCGTCTCCAGCTCCGCCAGCGCGCCCAGCGTCAGGCACAGCCGGTATGTTTTGCCGTCGAGAATCGCGGACACTTCGCCGCGCCGTGCGTTCGCGCCCATCAGATCACCGTGAACGTCAGCGCGCCCGCCGATTCCAGCGCGATCTCAAACGACAGCTCGCCATCGTGGCCGCCGCCATATTCAAGCGCGGTGATCAGAAACGGACCGGCGATGATGCCGAAATCCGGGATCACCACCTGCCAGTCCTGAATGATGCCGCCGAAAAACCCGGTGCGCACCGTCGCGTCCGATGCGGCATCCTTGAAAATGCCCGAACCGCCCAGACTGCACCGTTGCACGCCCGCCCCCGCCAACAGTTCGCGCCAGCGCCCGGTCGAATCCGCGTCGGTCACATCCACGCCTTGCGTGTTGAATGCCACCTTCTTGGTGCGCAGCCCTGCCACCGTCACTGCCGTTCCGCCACCCACGGGCACGATTTTGAGCAGCAGGTCCTTGCCCTTCTGTGTTGCCATTTCTGGTCTCCAATTTGTTGAATGAATTCAGCGACCTCAAAGCGCCGCCTGCCAATTTGAATCAGACAGTCACCGGCTCCGTGAGCGCCCGGTATCGCAGCACGCCGTGAAAGGCACGCAGGTCCGGGTCGTGTTCAATGTCCTCGCCTTGCGCCCGCACAGACACGATCCGCATCGCGCCAGACACGGCAGGCAGGCTCTCCATCCGCAAACGGACGGCTTCCAGCACCAGCATCGCCTCTTTGCGCCCGCCCGCCGCCGACCAGGCATGCAGCGTGAACAGATGCTCCTGCGCCTTCTCGCTCGCCGTATCGGCGTTGAACGCCCGCGTCACGCCGAGCGTTACATAGGGCATGGCCGCGCCATCGGGCGGCCGGTCATGCACGTTCGCCCCGCCGAGCAGCACATACAGCGCGGTATCCGCAGTCAAATGGTTGAACACTGCCTGCTGCAGGGTTTGAGTATCAGACGCCATCGCCCGCCACTCCTTTGCCAGCCTTGGCAACGATCCGAACTGCGGCGTCGCCAATTGGCGCAGAGCCATCGTCTCTGGCATTCTTTCCCGGCTTGGTTTCCGCCAGCGCCAGCCCCTGCCAGCGCATCGCGTTCACCAGCCCGTCGAGCGTCAAACTGATCGACAGTTTCATGCGAAAATCTCCGTCGCCTTGAGGATCAGATACCGCCGCGTGCCATCAGCATCTTCGGCTTGGTCAATCCGGTAACTCTGCACCCCGCGCTTGAGCCTTTGCCCCGGTCGCACATCGTCGCGGTGCCGCAGCCATATCCGGTGCGTTGAAAGCACCGCAGCACGATCTGCAAACAGCGCCGCGCGGCTGCCCGATGGCTCAACCATCGCCCACACCGTCGCGCGCTCGGTCCAGGCAACGGCAAACCCACCCTGCCCGTCCGGCGTTTCCACCGGGTCTTCCAGCACGAGTTGCGTGCGCAATTGCCCTGCATCGAAAAACTTCAGCTGCATGTCACAGCTCCATCAGCCGGTAGCGTTCGACCATGCGGTCAAACCCGTCAGGCCAGCCCGCAGCGCGCTCATCTGCGCCCGCGCCACGATGCTCAAACCAGTGGGCGGTCAACAGCAGGATCGCCCGCTTGAGGCCGTCCGGCACATCAACGCCCGTGTCACCAAATCCGGCGCGGAAGTCGATCTCGATGCCATTCATCGCCCGCCCCGGCGCCTTGGCCGCATCCGGAATGGCAAACCGCGCGGGCCGCGATGCCTTGTCGAGATTGGCTGCGGGCGGCACCGAAGTTTCAGGCGCGCCGGCCGCATTGTAAACCGTGACCTGAATGACAGACTGAACGGGATGTTTGCGAAGCCGCACAAGTGCAGATGGCGGCCAGCAATCGAGATACAGCCGCCATGTCTGCGAAATCAACGCCAACCCTGTCGCCGTCTCCACCTCCTCGCGCGCCGCCTTGACAAGGCTCGCGATCAGGCTGTCCTCAACCGCATCCAACACCCGCAAATGCGCCTTCGCCTTCGCCTCCGCCAACGTCACCGGCTCAGCCGCAGGCGCGGTTATTCGTGTCATCACCATGAAATGTGTCCTTGGGGGTTGGGGATAGGAGGAATCGTGATTAGCCGTCTTCTCCCCATGTCTTCCATGGGGAGAAGATGCCGACAGGCAGATGAGGGGAACTCATCTGCAAGTCTTGGGCATCTGAAATTCAAATTTGTTTGTCTTGTCAGATAGTTGAGAAGGGTTTTCGATGTCGTGACAACGCTCATTTGAGCGGTACCCTCTGCCAAATCCTTGGCAGCACACTCCCCTCATCTGCCTGTCGGCATCTTCTCCCCGCTGGAGAAGCGGGGAGAAGACAGACACCCGCCGAGGGCGGTGATGGATTTGGCGCCAGCCCCGAAATTCGTCCGGATGCAGGCGAAAATGGCGCCGTCTGAGAACCGGAGCGGAATGGACTAGAGGTCCATGAGCACCGGAGCGCAGAACGACGCCATTTGCAGCCCATCCGGGCGGATTTCAAGAAACGCTGAATTTCAGGAGCTTGATCGCATTGAAGTCCTGCACCCCGCCGCCGACGCGCTTGGTCGTGTAGAACAACACGTAGGGCTTTGCCGAATACGGGTCGCGAAGGATGCGCACGCCAACACGGTCGACCACCAGATAGCCGCGCTGGAAGTTACCGAAGGCAATCGGTGTGGCGCTGGCCGCGATGTCGGGCATGTCCTCGGCCTCCACCAGAGGAAAGCCCATCAGCTGCGCCTGACCGCCCGCCACCGCCGGCGGCTGCCAGAGATAGTTGCCCTGCGTGTCCTTAAGTTTGCGAACGACGGCTTGTGTCTTGCGGTTCATCACCCAAGCGCCGTTCTGGCGATAGCCCGCCTTCAGCGCATACATGGTGTCGATCAACACGTCCGACGGGTTCGAAGCGGGCAGCGCGCCTGCAACACCCGTGGCGATGTAGCCAAGATTGCCCCAGCTCCATGAAGCTTCCGCCACGTTGGTGTAGCTGAGGAACCCTTTCGGCTTGTTGACGCCGTCGCCGGCGACAAATGCCGTGCCTTCCTGCTCGGCAAACACGGCCTCGACTTCCGCCGCGATCCACTGGTCCATGTCCACCGCCGCATCGTCGAGCAGTGAAACGGTTGCCGCCGGCATGGCGTAAAGCTCCATTGCCGGAAACTGCAGCTCCGCCAGCGTCGGCGTGACCGATTGCGTGCGCGCCGCCGTTTCTGCCGACCAGCCCGCCGCAAAGCCTGATGTGGCAAACGGCTTTCGCAGGATGCCGGCCGAAATCTGCCGCACCGTCGAGATGGCATGGATGGGCGACAATTGCGACATGCGCTTGCCGATCTCGGTTTCCATTTCGGTCGGAACCAGATAACCGCCGTCGGAAGATGTGCCGACTGACATCGCCTTGGCTTCCAGCTGGTTCAGCGCCCGCTCATCGCCGCGCCGCACATAGGCGTCGAACGCGCTCTTGTGCTCGCTCGGCTGGGCAATCCCCGGCCGGTCGCGGCCAAGCGGCGGGCGGCTGTTCTTCACCGTCAGCTGATCCATGGCGCGCGAGATGCGGTCCACCTTTTCCGTTGTCAGCACGTCAGCCGACATGCGCTTTTCAATCTCGCCGAGACGGTCGTCATTGGCCTCCTTGAACGCTTCGAACGCCGTCATGAATTCGTCGAATGCCCCGGTCACATCGTCGCCAAGCGCCTTTGTTTCCGGTGCCAAAACGCCTTCAGAAGTAATGTGTGTTTCAGTTCCCAGCATGGGATGGTCCTTTCGCTGCAAGCTGGCGGGCGGCATTGAGTATGCGCCCTGCCAGTCTCACTGTGGGTTGCTCTGCGGCCTCGCGCTCGCGTTTCACTTTGGCAAAACCGCGCGCAATCACCCCGCGCGCCTCGCCTCTCGAAAGCCCGGCATCCCGCCTGAGCCAGATTTCAAATTCGCGCGTCGTCGGGAAAGGCGCGCCAGCCTTCACCTCGCTGACACGGGCGGCGGGGAGCATCGGAAACGTCACCACCGATATCTCCCACAAGTCCGCTTCGAGTATATGCCGCACGCCGGTGCCCGCATCCTTGCGCGATTTCACCGTCTTGAAGCCAATCGACAGCCCGTCCAGCGCCCTGTCGCGCATCAGCGCCAGCACCTCCCGCGCCCGCGCCACATCCGGTGAAAGCCGCCCTGTCACCTTCAGCCCGCGCGCATCCTCGCGAATGTCGAGCCATTGGCCGATGGGTTCGTTCGGATCATGCTGAAACAGCATCCGGATGCCACCGACACCGCGTGACTCCAGAGACTTGGCGAACGCACCTTTGTCGACTTGGTCCTTCGCCAGATCGGTAATCCCAAACAGGCTGGCGTAGCCTGAGAAGGTTCCATCTTCCGTGACCTTGTCGAGCTTGACGCCCGTGAACTTGCATTCGCGCATGGAGAAATTGTCTGCCATTTGGGTGGCTCCGCTGAAATTATTGAAATTTGTGCGGTGCTCCCCTCATCTGCCTGTCGGCATCTTCTCCCCGCAGAAGTTGCGGGGAGAAGACGGCTCATCAGCAAAGTTCGGTGATAAGCCGTCTTCTCCCCATGTCTTCCATGGGGAGAAGATGCCGACAGGCAGATGAGGGGCGCACGCAATCCCGTCCGAAAGCAGTCCCCGAAGCTAACTCATCCGCCGCGCAATCTTCGCCAGCACCCCCAGCGCCCACCAGGCGCAAAGGCTTGCCGCCGAGGATCCAGCCAGCATCAGCTCGACCGGCCCTACCTTGCCCTCTAGGCCGATTTCCGCCGCCAGCTTCAGCCCGGCCATGCCGCCGAACACCAGCCCGGCGACCAGCCCCACTGCAAAGCGGACCGCCGCCTCGCGCCGGTCTGCCGGCAGCATGAAGGCCAGCGATATTGCCGAGCCTGCCACCGCGCCGCCAACTTTTGCGCCCCAGATCAGCGCGCCTTCCGGTATTCCGCTCATGCAGTGCTCCCTTCCGGGCGGTCGGGCTGATAGCCGACCGCCACGCGCTTTTCACTCTCCGCCAAAAATTCCGCCGCGCCGACCCGCGCCCACAGCGCCGCCCGGTCTTCCGCCAGCGCATCCACCTGATCGGCGTCCGGCACCAGCCGCACCGCTTCGCCTTCCAGCGGCCCCAACCACCCTGCAAGCGTGTCCGCCAGCCGGTTGGCGAACGGCATCACGGTCAGCCGGAAAAATGCCCGGTTGGCTTCCTTGTAATTGGCATGTGTGTTGTCGCCCGGCAGGCCCAGCATCAGCGGCGGCACGCCGAATGCCAGCGCGATCTCGCGCGCCGCAGCGTTCTTGGCTTCGAAAAAGTCCATGTCCTTCGGCGTCAGACCCATCTGCTTCCAGTCGAGTCCGCCTTCGAGCAGCAGCGGCCGCCCGGCTTTCCTCGCGCCCTGGTAGTTTTCCTGCAATTCCATTTTCAGCCGCTCGAACTGATCAGTGGTCAGACTCGAGCCACTCTTTGGCGCATAGACCAACGCACCGGAGGGCCGTGCCGAATTGTCGATCAGCGCCTTGTTCCAGTCGCCCGCGCCATTGTGCACATCCACCGCCATCGCCGCCGCTTCCAGCGGGGCCATGCCATAAACATCGTCTAGCGGATGAAAGTCGCGGATATGGCAAGCCGCCGCTGGTGCGCCATCCTCGCCTTCGAGCGAGACCGACCTTCGCGCGGAGCCATTTTTCCAAACCAGCGCCACCGGCCAGCCTGAAGCATCGGTTTCGACGCTCACCCTGTCCGGCCGCAACAGGTGCAGCTCAGACAGATTGCCGGTCCCTGCCCGCTCGACATAGGCATTGCCGGCCAGCATCAGATTGGTCACCAGCGCGGTCACAAACGCGCGCCGGTCCTGCCGCGCGTTCGGGCGGGCCAAGAGCCTGCCCAGCGCGCCGTCCACAATCTCATCTTCCCCGTCAAACACCAGCCAGGGAATATCCGCCACACTCTCCGCCACCAGCCGCACCGCGCGGTAGGCAACCGGGTTTTTCATGTAACTCTCGCGCACCAGCAACGAGAGTTCCCACCGCGTCCACCGCGCCGCGCCTTGTGTCTCCATCTGCACAAAGCCGTAACTATCAGCGGTCTTTTGGGTTTCAGGCACAGTTGATCGTCCCGGACGCCGTAGCGGCCAGAAATTGGGTCGTTTCATCAGATTATCCTTGCTAAAGTTGACGCACCCGCGGCTCCCTTTCCGCGCTAAACACCAGCTCATTCACCGCCCAGACCAGCGCATCCACCCTGTCCGGCGAGCGCCCTTCGGCCAGTCCGTCGCGGCCGAAATTGCACATCTCGTCTTCCAGCTCGGCAAATTTTCCGCAGTGGAACACGCGTCCCTGCTCATACAGTGCCGCCACAGGCTCCGCCCGCAGCCACTTGCCGCGCTGCGCCCTGACCGATTTGACCGGCACGTTCGGGTCCACTGTCCGCAACACCGATGCCACCATATCGCCGCCCTGGTTCACTTCGGCCAGAATGCAATCGGCGCTGAGCTGGTGATAAAGCCGCACCGCCGCTGACGCCCAGACGTTGGGCGCAGCCTGTTTGACGCTCGCATCGGCAAGCACATGCACCGTGCCGTCCGCGCCCAGCCCCACCGCAACTATACCGCAGGCGTCGGCGCTTTTGGTTGATGCCGCCGGCGGGTCCACCGCCACGACAATGCGCTGCAAACTGTCCGGCGCTTGCCCCCGCAAACCCTCCAGCCGGTCGCGTTGCCACAGCGCGTCGTCGCGGTCCTCGATCAGTTCGCCGTCCATCTCCTGCCGCCCCAGCCGCGTGCCGCCGTAGCGCTTGTTCAGCCGCTCGATAAAGCCGCCTGCCAGATGCGCGGCATTGTCGCCGGTTTTCATCCGCGTCACATGCGTGTCCTTGTCGCCGCTCAGCATCTTGACCAGCGGCGTCGGCTTCGGCGTCGTGGTCACAATCACCTGCGGCCGCGTCCCCAGGCGCAGGCCGAATTGCAGCATGTCCCAGGTCGCCATCGCATTCTTCCACTTGGCGGCCTCGTCGCACCAGGCGGCGGCAAACTGCGGCCCGCGCAGGCTTTCCGGATCTTCGGATGAAAACATCATCGCCGTCAGCCCGTTGTCCCAGATCACCCGCCGCCGCGAGGCTTCAAAGCGTGGCTTCCCCTTGCGCCCGGTTGCCAATATGCCCGCCGGTCCCTCGATCATCACATCGCGCACATCGGCCAGCGTCTCGCCGACCAGCGCAATCGGCCCGGTCTTGGCGTAAGCGATCGGCGCAAGGCCGTTGGCCATGCCGTTGACCCATTCGGCCCCCGTGCGCGTCTTGCCCGAGCCGCGACCTCCAATAAGAAGCCACACATCCGGCTTGAAATATTTGCGCGGCACTTGGCCATGGCGGCCCTTGAACATCCACTCCTTTTCGCCGAGCGAAACGATGGTCTCGTCGGTGAGTGCTCTTGGTGCAACCGCTGCGGAAACCAATGCCGCCTGTTCTGCCGCCACCGCTTCATCCGTGTCCGTGACCTCGTCCGCCAGCTCTTGGCTCACCTCAGCCGCCAACAGCGCTTCGTGCGACTTCGTCTGCAAACTGCCGGGCGCCGCAGGTGCCGCCGATGCAGTGATGGTCGATAATTTCCCGCGCACGAATGGCCGCCAGTTCGTCAACACGCCTGTCCATCTCCTTCAAAACCCGTGCCGTCTCCGCCGCGCCGCCTGCCGCCTCGCCGGGCGGCGCAAGCTTTGCCTTCAGCTCCAGCAATTTCTCGAATGACCGCGCCATGTTCGACATCACCTCCAGCCGCTTCACCGCCAGCGGGTCAAGCGCACTCATGCCGACGCGCGCCGTCTCATTGACAATCAGCGTCATCAGCCGGTCCAGCGCGCGCCGCAGCGCCGCGTCATCCAGCACCACGGCGGCGTCCTCGCCGAACAGGTCAATCGCGGCCAGACCGGCCGCGCCGTTTTCGATGGACATCGGCGCCGTCATGCCGCCGTCGGTTGTTGAGCGCGTCGTCCACCCAACCTTGTGCCTGTGCGTGCGCACCGTTGTCTCGCCGCACCCCAGCGCTGCCGCGACCAGACCGTCAGACGCCCCAAGCTGGCTCTGCAATTTCTGCGCGGCGTTCCATTGTTGCTGAGTCACCTTGTGATGTGTGTTCATGCCGCCTCACTGCCGATCTGCAAAGCATCCGCGCCGCGCGCCCAAGCGCTCGCCAAATCCTTCACCAATTTTCAAAAAGCCCAAACAAAAAGGCGGCGCGGAAACCCGAACCACCCTTTTTTACCCGCCGCTCAAGGCGACCGTTTTTTGCAGCCACAACCCCAACCGCTCCCCGTCGGAACGCTTCAGGTACATTTCTGTGACGATGACATATGTATGCCCCATCACCGCCGCGCCGTCAAGGGATTTATTCCTATCTCGCAATATTTTTCTGATTCAGCCCTTGCATCCTCGGATACAAGCACGGATTGCCGAAACTGGGCTTACGAAACCGGCTTCTTTGCCGGGCAAGTCGCCTTGCCCGCAGGAGAGTAGAAGGCCGTAAAATCGGGCATGGAGGCAAGGCGGGACTGGAAACTGCCTTCCTCACTGACGAGCGAAAGCATGAAGCCCTTCGCTTTTATCGCACCAAGTGCCGCGAAATCGATCTGCACGTCCCGTGTCAGCTTGCCCCACCGCGCTTGCCCGGACAGTCTGCTGCCCTTTGCTTGGGTGGCGGTAAGTTGAAACAGTTCGGAGCCGCATTCACCATCGTCGCCGACACTGACACCACACATCCCCGCTTCGCAAGCGACGACGTCTATCGTCTTGTAAAACATGCCATTGTCGGAGAATGCTGTCTTTTCAATTGCTGTCCAGCGGCCAAAAACTGCTGAAGTATCGGCTTGCGCCACAGTAACGCCACCAAGCAAGGCAAGACTGAGCGCCACAGAGACTACAGACCGGCGAAATATTTGATCAATATGCATTATAAACTCCTTTTGAAAACGCAAATTTTCCAACCGATTGTGGCATTTTGGCGGATGTCATTGATCGGCATTTTCGTCATTTGCGGATTGATTATCCTCGCCACCGCGCGTGCGGCATTCATGTCCACGTTCGACAGCACAAATTTCCCGGATGCGCTGGCCATCAAGCTTGATGTTTGGCCGCTGGTCTTTCCGCTTCACATGTTCGCTGGCGGCTTGGCGCTTTTGCTGGTGCCGCTGGCAATATCGCTGCGTGGCACGCGCTGGCACAAATTGGCCGGGCGCATCGCGGCAACAGATGTCTTGCTCGCCGCTGCCACATCCATTCCAGTGGCGCTTGCCCATCCCGTGACACCGTGGGCGGCGGCAGGCTTTGGCGCGCAGGGACTTTTATGGATGCTGTTTCTGGCGCTCGGCATCCTCCATATCCGGCAACGGCGCATTGGCGACCATCAACACATGATGTTGCTGATGGCGGCGGTCACGTCAGGCGCAATTTTCTTCCGGTTTTTCCTGTATCTCTGGAAGGAATCGGGCACTGACATTCCCTTCCACACTTTCTATTCGCTCAATGCATGGGTCGCCTGGTCCTTGCCGCTCCTTGCCATGCAAGCCTATCTGCATCACAAAAAACGCCGCAAACCCGCCCCCCTCACAAATCCAGCGCCGCCTGCCCTGCCTGCTTCTCCTTCGGCGCTTTCTTGAAAGCCGTCGTGTCAATCACCGGCAGGCGTGGCACTTCGCGGAAATTCAATATGCCCTCAATAGTCAAAATCTGAAGGCGCGGGATGCGGCCGTTCGTGGTCTCGACAAACCCCGCCGCAGCCGCCTCGGCAATCATCGGCTTGGTCGGCGGGTGCAGCGTGATAAACAGCCCGATCATCGCCTTTTCGCGCTCGATCACGCTTTTCAGCTTGTGGATCTGATCAACAGAAACCCCGCCGCCCTTGACCTCGATGATCGCCTTATCCGTCTGCGTTTTGCCGGTCCGCAGATAAACAATCCCGTCAATCCCCGTATCCGCGCCCTTCATAATCAAGGCTGCTCTCGTCTAACCTCCGAATGATCTTTGCTTTACCCCCGATCAACACTTCTGCGCCCTCGTATTCTAATGAGACCAGAACCTCATCGGAAATATCGTTGGAATTTGGCAAATCCACCCTCAGTCCTCGCCAATAATGATCAGCAAGGTGGTGCTGCCCTTGATAAAAGTTGCCAAGTCGCCAGTTGCCCAAGTGCATTGGTCCATTGTGGACCAACGGTTCAATTTCATACACTGCGCTAAGCACATTCAGCCCAATTTTTTGGTATGCACGGACTGAGTTAAGTGAGGGTAGCGCAAATATGCAATAGAGTCGCGACGGTTTCTTAACGAAGTGAAGCTTGCGCCTCTCCTCCATCGCGATCTCTCGGACGTAGCTTTGGTCTTGATTGCGCATGGGGTGTTTGATGCAACGCCCCCAATTTCCTGGCAACAAAATTGTGCCGATCTCGAGCAACATTGGCGCCAAGTGAAATAGTTTAGGGCTAGACATTGGAATGCTCTTTGTCTTGAAGAAACACTTGGCGTAATGTCAAGGAGACAATTGACTACCAAGAAAATACTGCTTTTGCAGGCATGTCCAAACACTGAAAGGCGGGTCGAGGTAGACGAGGTCGACGCTCGCGTCCGCAATATGCTCACGCAAAACACCCAGATTGTCGCCGTAATAGAGCTTGTTGGTCATGAAATATCGCCCGCCGGTTGCGATTCGCATTATGGCGAAGCGGACGGGGGTTGGCGAGGGCAAGATGGAGAGGGGACTGCGCCTGGCAGCCGACGCAGAGCAGACTTCTCACAGCAAGCGCGGCATAAACCTGAAATCTGCCGCAACCAAGTCAGTCATCCGTCACTGCAATGCCGCCAGAATCGTCTCACATACGGCATCGCGGTCCTTGAAAATGTCTGTGTTCCAAAACCGCACGATCAAATAACCCCTCCGCCGCCATGAACCGGTCACGGCGCGTGTCATGCAGGCTTTCGGCGTGCTGGCTGCCGTCAATCTCGACAACCAGTTTTTCGCCGCGGCACAGAAAATCTGCAAAATAGGGACCAATGGGAAAGTGCCGGACAAATTTGTATCCGCCCAACCGCTTCGACTTGATCTCCATCCACATCAGCGCCTCGGCGTCATTGTCAGCCTGGCGCAATTGGCGCGCAAATTGGACGGCGTCGGGCTTTGGATGCATGGCGGCTCTCGTGCAGGCTCAATTTTGAGTTGAACAATGGCTGCGTGGTGAGCGCAAGTCCCTCTGCGTCGGCTTCGAGCTGCCGCCCGTCGCTATTCATCTTTCTCAACCGGCGGCTTCGGCCGTAGATGCTGAAATGCCTTGTTAGCCGAGTCTATCGTTTCCTTTGCAGCGAGCCGAAGCGCTTCCAACTCGGCTGGCGTCAGCATTTCGGGCAGATTTTGCGCGAATGGATACATCGGTTTGCCGCCATCTCTCTTTCTATCCATCCGCACGCCTCCACATTTAGAACATAATACGAACATTTACTTGCCCTTGCAAGTTGAATCGCATTGTCATGAAGGAATAATTCAAAGGCAAAAAATACAGGCGACGACGACCGCACAGGTTCAGTCACAGCGCGCACGCAGTTCAAGCACGAGAACGGCGATTGGCAGAAGCGCGATGAGCGCAACGGCCAGTTCATGGATCGGAAGCAGTCTGAGGGCCCGTTCAAGGGGGTGGCAAAAGAGCCGGACGGGCGCGATACCAGGAATAGCTGAACAGCGCTCGCCAGCGGGATGGCATTTTTGTCATCCGGGCTGGCGGGCGACGGCTTTCAGTGTCCCTCAAATCACCCCAAACACCCGCAGCATCAGCGCTGCCCCCGCGAATATCAGCACCGCGCCCATCGGACGGGCGATGCGGTCGCCGCCGGGGGCCAGTTTTTCGAGCGCGACATAGATGGCAATGCCCAGCACCCACCAGATGTTCATGATGCCGCCGACGAAGAGCAGCGCCATCAGTGCCCAGCAGCAGCCGAGGCAATAGCCGCCATGCAGAAAACCCATGCGGAAGGCGGCGGCGCGGCCTGTTCTCCTGTGCCGCGTCAGCGCCTCCACCGGCCCGCGGCAATGGTCAAGGCAGGCGGCTTTGAGCGGCGTGAATTGGTAAAGTCCCGCGCCAATCAGCACGGCTGCGCCAAATGCGGGCCGGGCGAGCGTCATGTACATGTCCGACATCAGGCCGAGTGTCGCCAGCGCGCATTGAAAAATTGTGGCGGCCAGACTGAACAAGGCCCAGGCGGCGAGATATCCCGAGGCGAAAACCAGCGGCGCGCCGGGGCCCCTGGCGCTGTTCAGCGCACCGTAAAGCAGGATCGTTGGTGCAGCGCTTGGCACCATCATCGCGATCATCATCATCCACCACATGACGAAGATCACAGCCGCATAGCCGGGGCTCCACAGCGAGGGCATCGCCATGTCCGGCGTTCCGGCAAGCAGCGCGCCGGCCGGGCCGGTTGCTGCGGCCATGCCGAAGACAGACATGCCCGTGCCGCCGCCTGCGAGTATGAAAGCGGCGGACGCCATAACGGCAAAAGCGATTGCTGCGGCCACAATCAGCCGGTCATTGCGCAACATCCGGCTGACAGGTCCCAAGTCTGGCATGCCGGTCAGGCGGCGTGGTCGATCACGCCTTGGCCGGTCATGTAGACCCGGCAGATATGCGCGTGAGTGCCCTTGTTGTTGTCGAGGCTTATCGCGCCGGTGGTTGTCGTCGTGCCGCTGGCCACCTCGGCCTGCCGGTATTCAAATCCGCGCGGCAGGTTGATACGGGCGCGGTGCTCCGCACCGGTTACCGGGTTGCGGATCGGTTCAGCATTGAGGTCAAAAACGTCCGGAATGCCGACATGGCCAGTCCGGCGCTCGAGATCGACTTCCATGTCGATGGGCTTCGACAGGGTATCAAGCCGGTTCGGCGCCATCTTGTCGAACACCCAGAACATGGTTGCCATGTCCGCCGTGTCTTTGCCGGTGGCGATGGACTGGACGGCGGCGTGCTGTTCGGGCGAAGCGGAGGAATCGACGATCAGCTGGATCGTTCCATTGCCCAAGTGGATGGCTTCCGGCCACTTTGCCGTCATGGCGAATTTCACACCGTCGAGGCTGACGCCGCCATAATGCCCCTTCTTGACGACGAACCCCACAGCCGCTTCGCACGAGCCGTGCGTCGGCAGTGAATTGAACTGGCACGGACATCCATAGGCGCAGTTGCAATTGGCAAGCTCAAGCGCATCGATTTCCCAAGGTGTCATCATTTCCCCCATCATTTGCGGTTAAATTGACGCAGAGGTAAGCTACCACAAACACACAAAGTTTTCAACGCGGCAGTTTCGGGAACGGGCCTCACCGCCGGAGAGCCGGAGCGGAGCGCACCTCGGGAACCACGCCACCGGCTTGCCGCTCAAGGGCGGACAAGAACCCCGTGAGCACCGGAAGCGCAGACGGTTGCGTCAGGCGGCCATCCTCACGGCTTCCAAAACTCGCTGCCGCGGGTCAAATGCTGTGATTTGGCGAGAACCGGAGCGGAATGGACATAAGGTCCATGAGCACCGGAAGCGTAGACAAATTGCACCAGTTGGCCGCGGAAGCGGATTTTTACCGCAGTTTGCCGCTTGCGTGCGCCAGCATCGTATACACTTTGCCGGTATCCGAAGTCAGATAGGTCTGCGTCATGATCTGGTCGCGGTCGTTGCGGGCGACGTCTTGCAGCAGGCGCTCGAAATCATCGACGTAGCGGTCAACCGCGCCGCGGAATTCGCCGTCCGTCTGGTATTTGCGGCGGATTTCGTCGAAGGTCTGCTGGCCTTTGAGCGTGTACAGGCGACGCGTGAAGACGTTGCGCTCGCCGCGGCGGTAGCGGTCCCACAGTTCCACCGAGGCGTCATGGTCAATGGCGCGGGCAATATCGACCGACAGCGAGTTGAGCGATTCGACCACATGCAGCGGCGAGCGGGCCTGCACCGGTGTGGCTGCCGGGCGCGGTGCCGGAGCCTCTTCGCGCGATGCGCGCTGCAGCAGATCAGACACCCAGCCGCCGGTGGCAGGCGCAGCGTCTGCGGTTACTGTGCCGCGAAGCTGCGGTTCGGTCGCTGGGCGCTGCGCCACAGCTGCGGGCTCCGGCGCGCGCGGGGTTGCCGAGGGGCGTTCAATGGGGCGTTCGGGAGTGCGCTCAGCAACGCGTTCCTGGCGCACAGGCTCGGCGCGAGCGGATGCCGACAGGTCGAATGCCCTGCCCGACTTGCCAACGATTTCCGACAGTTCCTTCAGCGCGTTGATCTGTTCGGCAACCGCGCGGCGCATGGTCTGCGTGGACAATTTGGTTTCTTCCGGCAGATCCTGAACACCGCGTTTCAATTCGGCGCGGGTTTCTTCCAGTTCGGCGCGGATTTCGGCGGCGGCACGGCGCGCGTCGGCCGGCATGTCCTTGACGCTCTTGGCGATCTCCGCCTTCGCGGCTTCAATGTCGGCGCGTATTTCGGCGGTGGCCCGGCGGGCCTCTTCCGGCAGTGCTTCGACGTTCTTGCAGATGTCGGCGCGCGCGGCGCCGATCTCAGCGAGAATTTCCGCTGTCGCGCGGCGCGCATCTTCCGGCAACGCGTCAACACCCTTGCGGATGTCGGCCCTTGCCGCATCAATCACGGCGCGGATTTCGGCCGTGGCGCGGCGGGCGTCGTCCGGCATGGTCGCGACGCCCTTGGCAATATCGGCGCGGGCGGTCTCGATCTCGGCACGGATTTCGTCGGTGGCGCGGCGGGCGTCGGCGGGCATGGTCGCAACGCCCCTGGCAATATCGGCGCGGGCGGTTTCAATCTCGGCGCGGATTTCGTCGGTGGCGCGGCGCGTGTCGGCGGGCATATCCTCAACGCCCTTGCGGATGTCGGCCTTGGCCGCCTCGATCTCGGCGCGGATTTCCTGCGCAGTCTGGCGCATGTCCTGCGTTGCCTCGGCAAAGCGGGTCGTCGCCTGTTCGACCACTTCGGCCAGCGAATGCTTCATGGCCTGCGTGGACGAGCCGGCGCGGTTTTCGGCCTTGTCGAACGCTGCCGTCACCAGGCTTTCGAATGCGCGCAAGTTGTTTTCGATCTCTTCCGAGCGGCTTACCAGCCCGATGGACAGCTTCTCGAGCGCATCCTGGCGGTCGCCGAGCGTGATTGACAGGCTCGACTGTGCCGCGCCGAGCAATTCGGAGGCGGAGGCCAGAACGCGGCCATGCTCGTCAAACCGGCTGGCAATCGAGGCGACTTCCTTCAACGTGCCGGACGACAGGTCCGACAGGCGGTTGACGTTGCTTTCGAGCATGCGGGCGGATGTCGACAGCGCGGTCGTTGCCTTCTCGCTCGTTTCGGAGAAGTTGGCCGTGGTACCGGACAGCTGCAAATCAACGGACATCAGATTGTTCTGCGCCATGTCGATCAGCTGGCCAAGCTTGGAGTTGGACGCGGCGAGACGGTCAATGAGGTCCGTCACATTGCCAGCCAGATCTTCGCGGGCCATACCCATGGCTTCGACGGTTTCGGCTGTGCGCGTGGCCAGCATCTGGACCATTGCCGCGTTTTCGGAGCGCAGCTTCTCGGTGGCAGCCTTAGTGGCCAATTCGAGCTGTTCGGCGACAGCGGTTCCGCTCTCTGCCATTTGCGCGACCAAAGGACGCGCCGTCTCGTCGAGTATCCGCACAATCTCCTGCGACCGGCTGGAAAGTAGGTCGGCCAATTCCTGAGTCTTGCCGTCAAGCAGGTAGGCGGTGCGTGTCGCTTCCGAACCAATAGCCTGGTTCAGCGCAGAAATGGCGGACGAGGACGCGTTGGCGCGCGCGTCAAGCTCGGCCGAAACCTGGTGCACCCGCGCCATGATGCGCTGATCCGCCCCGTCGAGCGCAGCAATGATCTCGTCAGACTGACCGGAGAAGGCGCGGGCATGCTCTTCGGCCCGTGCTGCAAGCCGCTGTTCGGTCTCGGCAATGCGCGAGGCCAGCCTTTCTGCAAAGTCGGAAGCCTGCTGCTCAAGCCGCGCGGCATAATCATTTGACTGGCCGTCGAGCGCCGTCTGGGCGCGCAGGGTTTCTTCGGTGATTGCGGAGGCTGCCTCACGCACACGGTCGCGCAGCGTGCCTGCCATGACGGATGCGGAGGATTCGAGCGAATTGCGAACGGCTTCCACGCCTATCTCGAGCGCACGGCGCATGGTCTGCGTCCGCTCTTCAATGGCGCCAGTCTGACCGGAAAGAGCGGCCTCGACACGGGCGATCTCGCTGCCGATGACGTGCTCGATTTCCGCGCGCGTTGATGCAATGCGGCCGATGTCATCAGAGATCAGCGCGGCAAAATCGTCCTTCGACTGGTCGATCGCCTGCGTCATCAAGGTGACGCTGTCGTCGAACAGGTTGCGCAATGTCTCTGTCTGCGCGGCGATGCTGCCGGCGACAAGGTTTGTGCGCTCATCCAATACCTGGCCCATGTGGCGGGTCTGGATGGCGATGGCGTCGGCGACAATATTTGACTTCTCATCCAGCACGGCGCGAAGTTCATCTGTGCGATCGCCAATCTTCGCAGTCATTCCGACGACACGACTGTCAAGCACAGCGCGCAGTTCCTCTGCTTTGTCGCCAAGGTTGGCAGTCAGGCTGGCAGCGCTGGAATCAAGCATAGCGCGCAGATCTTCGGATTTGGCACCAATTCCCACTGTCAGGTTTGACGCGCTCGCCTCGAGCATGGCGCGCAAATCTTCGGCCTGCGCACCAATTCCCACTGTCAGGTTTGCAGCGCTCGCGTCGAGCATGGCGCGCAAATCTTGGGCCTGTGCACCAATTCCTACTGTCAGGTTTGCAGCGCCGTTGTCGAGGGCACTGCGTATGTTCTCCGCCTGCGCATTCACGCCGGACAGGAAATTGGCCGCGCTGCCATCAATCGCCTCCTGCAATTCCCGCGTACTGGAACCGATGTTGGCAGATATCCCTGCGGTGCCCTGCTCCAGAACAGTTCGCAAGGAATCTGCGTGACCGCCGATATTCGCAGAGATTTTTGCAGTCCGGTCATCAAGAACCGTGCGCAGTTCTTCGGCATGTCCGCCAATGACAGTCGCAAGGTTAGTCGCGCGCTCGTCCAGCGTCCTCTGCAAATTGCTGGAGTGATAGGCAAGAGCTTCGGTGACCAAGCCTCCCTTCTCGTCCAGCAGCGAGCGCAATTCTTCCGTCCGCGCGGTAACTTGTGCGGCGATGTTTCCTGTTCGGTCGTCCAGCACCGAGCTCAACTCGCTTGCGTGGTTTGACACAGCCCCTGTGAAGGCATCGGCCCGCTCATCAAGCGCGGCACGCAAAAGTTCTGCCTGTTCCGCCATGCGGCCAGTCACTGTGATGATGCGCTCATCCATGACAGCCCGCATCTGCTCTGTTTGGGCGGTCATGCCGCTGGCGACAGCCTGACGTGCGCTTTCCAGCAGATTTGAGCTTTGCGCATGGCCATCAGAGAACACACGGCTGACTTCGCGGGAGCGTTCAGCCAGTGTTTCCGCGCCTTCTGAAAATGTCTTGGAAATGTCGCGTGTGCGCTCGACAAGCGTTTCGTTGAGCATTCGGGCGCGCTGGTCGAGTGCAGAATTCAAGCGGTCAGTACCCGCATCCATCGCCTGCGCCCGGGTTTCAAACTCCAGTATCAGCGAGCGGCTGCGCTCATTCATCGTGCTCTCAAGATTGGACAGCCGGACATCGAACTCGCCCGCAAGTGTTTGCGTGGCGGAACCAATCACTGACAGCATTCCGTCAGCGCGGGCGCCGATCACCGAGCCAAGATTATCAGAAGCCTCATTCAAGAGACCGACAAGCGAATTCGAGCGGCCTTCGATGGTGTCGGAAAGTGTTCCAGTCGCGCCAGTCAGCAACGTGACCATGGATTCAGTACGGCTGTCCAAGGTCTGTGCCAAGACGGTCGAAAGATGCTCGGCCTGATGGCCAAGCGCAGCAACACGCGTGTCCAAGAGGCTGGCAAAGGCAGCTCCAGAAGTGGTCAGCCGCTGTTCAATTTCGTCCGTCCGTTCTCCGATTGCGGTGTAAATCTGGCCGCCGCTGTCGTTAATCCTGCTGACAAGAGACTCGCCAGACTGGTTTATCGTCATCGTCAACTGCGTCGATGCGTTCAGAACGTTTTCGCGGATGATGTCGCTTGCCTGAGTGAGTTCATCCTTAAGCTGTTCATGCGATCCGGAAATCGAGGCCCGAACCCGCTCCGCATGCGAGACTATGGCTTCGCGCTCCTGATTGAGGTCTTCAACAAGAGACCGGATACGGATTTCATTGTCAGTGTAGGCGCGCTCGAGTTCGTGGACCTCGCCATTGACCAGCGTTTCCAGCTCGCTCGCGCGCGCAAGAGTGCGCTCGATGCCTTCACTCATCGCGGCAACTTCCCGGCGCACGGCCTGCCCGACGGCCATGACACGGTCCTGGGCCAGCGATTCCGGCTCAGAAAGACGGAATGCAACTTCGGTCATCGACTGGGCGACAACCCGCAATTCCTGCGCACGGCGCACCATCATGGCAAATGCCCAGAACAGGATAACGGGCAATATGGCAGCAATGACAACGCCGACGCCTGCGGGCGTTTTAAGGAATCGAAGCAGATTTTCGGAAGAGAAAGCCGTTGATCCGTAGAAAGAGTACGCGACATAGAGGCTGACGGCGACCCACAAAACGCTCAACGCGCCGGTAATCCAGAATATCGTGTTGGGCAGCCGCCGGTTTAAACTGCGCAGCGCCGAAGCGTAGTTGCGCTGGCTGTCATCGTTTGCGGGAGCTGGCAAAGATGTCGGCATCTCTTGCTTTCTGACAGGTGCCGCACCCTGCGGCGCTGAGGCAGGCATAGGTTGGGCAGTGTTGCTAACAACGGCCGCAGACGCATTAATCTCGCCTCTTTCGTTCAATCTTGACGCCCCATTTGAGCCTTGCGGCGATTTGGAAACGCCATTTCTTGAGCTCTGCGAACCCGCAGCCAATTGGCTTTCAGCGGCCTTAACTTCGGTCACGGCCTGTGTGATTTGGGTTTCCAGATCATCAAGCGACAAATCAAGGGCGAAGTCTTCAAGCGGGGCGTGCTCGGCAAGGTCAATCTCCAGCGCCTTTTCAAGCGCGGATTCCATGTCCTTGCTAAACTTTTCGGTATTCGGTTTGCGTGCCATATCGTCCGCTTCTGCCACTTTTGCCGATTTTCCACCACCACTTGGCGGCAGTCGCCATCCCCGCCACCGTACTTTACTGGCCTGAAGCGAGAAATTAAACCTCAAATCGGTGCGATGCTTAAAAGTTTAAATACAAGGTTAACACTCGGCGGGGCCGCAACGCAAAGCCGGAGCGAACCCTCAAACGGTTTTCCACGACTCAAATCAGATATTTGAGGCCGCCCAAGCGACAATTTCGGCCGCCACTTTGTCAAAAGCAGCGTCCAATGCGTTAACGAATGCAGCACCGCCAGCAGCGGACGGCACGGACGCCGAAAACAGTCTTGACGAACCAACGACGCCGTTTCGGTCATTCAGCAGCTTCGCCGAAATTTCGACCATGGCAATGCTGTTGCCGCTCTGATTGATCTCAAAGGCCTGTATATCGGTGAGCACCTGGAAATCGATGGCAAGCCCCTCGCCTGGCCGGCCGACCCCCGCAAAACGGCCGGAATTCTCAAATGCCTGAACCAAGCGTGCCTGAACCATTTTGGGCAGGCGGTCGCTCCACTGCGCACCGCCGAGATAGGCGACGGAAGATGGGCTGCTGCGCACAACGATGCTCTCGCTGTCCAAGATTTTCAGCGCCTGAGGTTCGGCGACCAAAATTTGAACGCTTGCCTTGCGTTTTTGGGCTTTCTCGACCGATGGAACCGCCAAATCATACGTGTCGAGCGCTTTATTCGATCCGCCAAGGCTTGCGCAGCCGCTGAGCAGCGCAATCGCCGCAACCACGCTGGCCAAGCAGGTGCGCGTTACGATGCCGGCCATGTCTTCAGACTTTGCAAGCACTGGGTTTCCACTCGCCTGTTGATAGGTTTCCATGAAGACAGGAACGCAACAAGTCAACGCCGGTTCCGGCCATCAACACGCGGCACAGACCCCTTCCCACCGAAAATGAGACGATCCGGGTTCTTTTCGATCTCCGTGATTGCCTGTTCGATGCGCGTGACTGATTTGCGCGTATCCTGAACCAAAGCATCCACGTTGTTCAGGCCGCGTCCGGAAAATTTGGCCAGCCCGTCACTGATTTCGCCGATACGCGAATTCAGAGTGTCTGCAACCTTGCGGAACGCAGCGAGCGTGGATTTTGCTTCCGCTACCAGACCAGGTCCCTGCCCTTCGGTGTTGCCGAGGAACGCTGACACTTTCTCCAGCACGCCGTCCACCCGGACTACGGTTTGATTGAGCTTTGCGGTCAGGTCTTTGGCATTGCCGACGATCTGATCAATATCGTCAGCGCGCTTGCCGATCTTGTCTGTGACCTTTGTCACATCGGCCATGGCTGTGTTTGCGTTGCGTGCCACTTTTTCGAAATTATCAATTGCAGATTTAACTTTTTCGACATCTGCGGCGGCCAGGATAGTGTCCAATCCGTCCAAGCTTTTATTGGCCTTCGCAGCCAGATCGCTGATGTTCTTGATTGCGACATCTGCTGATGTGACGACCTTGCTGACCTCACCGCTCGATGCAGCCAAGTCGGCGGAAATCTTCTCGGCATTCGCCATGATCTGGTCGACTTTTTTCTTGTCGACGCTCTTAAGCAAGTCTTCAGCCGACGCCAAAGTTGTTTCCAGCCGTCCGGAGACACCCTGAAGTGTCTTGGCGAGCGTTCCGGCGCTTGCCAAAAACTCGTCAATGTCGTCCGAATTCTCTGCCAGCGCGCCGGAAAACTTGTTGGCGTTGGCAATCGTCTCAGACAATGGCTGCTGGTTGTCATCAACGAATTTTTGCAGGCCTGCGAGCACCTTTTCGGCGCTGCCAGCAATGCTTTGCGCCTGATCAATGAGATTGTTGACTGCGCCCGGATCGGCTTCGACGAACGGCATTTCGCCGCTTTCCTGCGCCTTGACGAGTATGTTTTCACCGTTGGGATCGCCGCCTTTCAACTCGATGTAGGCCTGTCCGGTCAATCCCTGAAAGCCAAGCGTGGCAATGGTCGCGCTCGTCACTGGCGTATCCAGACCGACTTCCGTGATGGCCACAACGCCCTTCGGATTCTTGGCGTCAATGATCAGTTTGCGCACATCGCCGACCTTGATGCCGTTGAAAAGCACCTGGCTGCCCACCGAAAGGCCGGTGACGGAGCCGGGAATACGCACTTCCAGCTGGATGCTGTTGGTCGTGTCGCCGAACCGGGCGATCCAATATACGAAGCCGAATGAGGCCAGCAACACTGTGAGGGTGACGATGCCGACGAGTATGTAATTGGCGCGGGTTTCCATGCGTCAGCTTCTCATTTTCTTGCCGCCGGCGGCGAGCCTTGCGCGGGGTCCGCGGAAATAGAGCTTCACCCACGGGAGTTCAGAGGCGAGCATGTCGGATATCGTGCCTTCCAGAATAACTTTCCTGTCTCCGAGCACGGCTATGCGGTCACAAACCGAAAACAGGCTGTCGAGATCGTGAGTGACCATATAGACAGTCAGCCCCAAAGTGTCGCGCATATTTGATATCAGTTCATCAAAAGCGGCAGCGCCGATCGGGTCAAGGCCGGAGGTCGGCTCATCCAGAAATACGATGGCCGGATCAAGCGCAAGTGCGCGGGCGAGCGCCGCCCGCTTGATCATGCCGCCGGAAAGCTCTGAAGGGAATTTGGTGGCAGCGTCCGGCGGCAGCCCGACAAGCGACAGTTTCAGCATCGCCAGTTCAAGCATCAGCGCCGGTGAAAGATCTACATATTCGCGCAATGGCACCATGATATTCTCTGCGACCGTGAGCGCAGAAAAAAGCGCACCATGCTGAAACAACACGCCAATTCGCATATCCATGCTAACTTTCTGCGCATCAGACAGCTTGTCGATGTCTTTGCCGAACATCGTGATGACGCCGGACTGTTTTTTGTTCAGACCAAGAATAGTGCGCAAAAGCACGGACTTGCCGGAGCCTGAAGCGCCGACAAATCCAAGGATTTCACCGCGTCGCACATCCAGCGAAAGCCTGTCGAGAACCAGCTTGCCGTTAAAGCCGACAGTGATGTTTCGAGCCGTAAGTATGGCTTCGCCGCTGCCGTTCGCGATGCTGTCTTTCGCGCCGTTCAATGCTTGCGGGGTTTGATCCATGTGTTCTGGCGGTCCCTAAAAGTTGATCGCGGCGTAAAACATGGCAAAAAAACCATCGACGACGATGACGACGAAGATCGACTTCACGACCGATGCGGTGACATGCTGGCCCAGTGATTCGGCGCTGCCGCCGACCTTCATGCCCTCGACCGCCGCAACAATGCCAATGATCATTGCCATGAACGGGGCTTTGATGAGGCCGGCGAAATATGTGCTCAAATCGATGGCATCGCGCAGTCTTCCAATGAATGCGGCGGGGGAAATACCCGAATAGGTGGACGTGACGACGGAGGCGCCAATCAACGCTGAGATGTCGGAAACAACGGTCAACATCGGCAGAACCAGAACCAGCGCCACAAGACGCGGGAAAACGAGGACGCCGATCGGGTTGAGCCCGATGACTTTCAGCGCATCCACCTCCTCGCGCATTTTCATCGACCCGATTTCAGCGGTTATCGCGCTGCCTGACCGGCCGGCGACCATAATCGCGGTCAGCAGCACACCGATTTCACGCAGAACCAGAATGCCGACCAGATCGACCACGAATATCTCAGCGCCAAAGTAGCGAAGCTGAAACGCCCCCTGCTGGGCAATGATCGCGCCGATGATGAATGACATCAATATGATCACGGGCAAGGCGCCGACGCCCATCTTGTCCATCTGGTAGATGATCGCAGCCGGGCTCACGCCGTGGCTGCGGCCAATTTTCATCTGCGCGCCCTGAATTGTTGCGCCCAGCATGTGCATTGACATGAGAAAGTCACTTTGCAAGGTGCTGGCGAGTCGGCCTGCTGCTTCAAAGATGCCGGAAATGGCGCCGGAATAGAGACCGGCTGTCTGCAGGGGCGCGATTTCTGGAACTGCGCCTACTGCAGCCAGGAGGGTTTTAAACCCGTCCCGCTCGCCCATGATCGATACGTCCGCGCCTGACTTTTTCAGTTCCCTTATCGTCCGTTCAAGCAGCCAAGCACCTGCGGTATCCAGTTCACCGATATCGGACATATCGATCTGGACGGTGCGGTAGCTTTTGCTCACGATCTGGCGCAGAGGGTCGTCAACGCCATAGATGTGGCTGGTTGTCCAAGGTCCCGAAGGCACAATTTCGCACACGGCTGCGCTGCGCTCATTCAACGAGAACAACGCCACGGCAGGTTTTGCGATCTGTATGTCAGCCAAGCTTTCGTTGCCTTTATGCCTGCCGTTGTCCCATGATCGGCGACTCATCCGAATCGGAAAGATTGTCTATGCATTTGCACTTGGAAGCCATACCGGAAGCATTTCCCATCGCAGGACGGTTCGTGATTTCGCGCGGCGCCAAGACTGAGGCGCATGTGATCCGGGTCACATTGCGCTCAGGAGTAAACGCCGGACATGGCGAATGTGTTCCATATGGCCGTTACGGCGAGACAATCCAATCGGTTCTCGGGCAAATTGAATTGATCAAGGCGCAGATAGAGGCGGGATGCAGCCGGGCTGAATTGCAGTCAGCCATGCCTGCCGGCGCCGCCCGCAATGCCATTGATTGTGCCCTTTGGGACTTGGAAGCAAAAATTTCGGGTATTCCGGCATTCGCGGCCATCGGGGCTGGAAACCTGGCGGACGTGGTGACTGCCTACACTCTTTCCCTTGGAACACCGGACGAAATGGGTGCCGCGGCGCGCGCAGCTTCCTACCGCCCGTTGCTGAAGATCAAGGTTGGCGGAGACCGCGACATCGACCGTCTGGCCGCAGTCCGTCTGGGCGCGCCGAACTCTGCGATTATTGTTGATGCCAACGAAGGCTGGACCAACGAAAACATCGTCTCCAACATGGCTGCCGCCGCAGCGCTTGGCGTCGTCCTTATCGAGCAGCCGTTGCCGGTCGGACAAGACGGGATTCTTTCTCGCATTGCGCATCCGGTGTCAATTTGCGCAGACGAAAGCGTGCACGAAACGTCTGATTTGGCAGCGCTTGCCGACCGGTACGATGCGGTCAACATCAAGCTGGACAAGTCCGGCGGACTGACCGAGGCGCTCGAAATGCAGCGCACCGCCAATCGACTTGGCCTTGACGTGATGATCGGGTGCATGGTCGGGACATCGCTCGCCATGGCGCCTGCACTGATGCTGGCCCGAACGGCGAAATACGTTGATCTCGACGGGCCGCTTCTTCTTGCAAAAGACCGCCAACCCGGACTGCGCTACGAGGGTTCAACCGTCTTTCCGCCACTGCCGGAATTATGGGGCTGAACGGGATTTCGACTCGATCCATCGGCGCTGGGAGGCGGCAAACCAGAAGGCTACGGCAATGCCTGCGCCGCTGACGGCGGTCATTGCCAGAAAGCTGCTGCCGCCGAAATTTGCATAGAGTGGTCCGGACGCAAACATGACCAGAAGCATAATGATGCCATGGAGCGAAACGCCGAGACCCTGCGCTGCGCCAGCCTGTTCCTCCGGAACCGCATGCGCCAGAAACGTCTGCTGCGCCAGATAGGTCGCCCCGAAGGTAAGGCCATGCAGGCTTTGAATTGCCGCGAGCGTGTAAAAGCCAAAACCCAAAACGCCGGCCTGCGAAAATAATATCCATCGCAGAATGCCAACAGCACCAGCCAGCGCCAAGACGCTCTCAGGCCTCCAGTCGCCGAAGACACGCGAATAAAATTTGAAGAGGACAATTTCGGCGAACACCGGCACTGCCCAGAGGAATCCGACATCCTGCGATGAAACCCCCAAAGACTGCCAGTAAATCGATCCGAAATTATACATCAAACCATGCGATGCCTGAATGAGGCCGGTCGCGATCAATATCAGCAGGACACGCGGGCTACGCAGCGCGCCTGCCCCTGCTGCCATAAGCGCTTGCGGCTGGCGCTTGCGCCCAAGGCGCGGCGCAACAAATGTTGCGCAGAAGATCACGGCAAAACCGCAGGCAATCAGCGGTGCCGCGTTGGCCGCGCTGGTGCGCTGGACAATCAGCCCCGCCGTGACGCTGGAGAGAAGGAACATCACTGATCCCCATATCCGCACGGATGAATAGTCGAGCCCATGTCGCCTTACGCCCGAAAGCGCGATGGAATCGGCAATCGGCACCTGCGGCGACCAGAACACCGCCAAGCCTGTTACCACTGCCACCAAGCTCCAATAGCCCATGGGAAACACCAGCAGAGAAGCGAACAAGAGGCTCATGGCGCCGATCGCGATGAGCACGTGTGTCCGCTCCCGGGCTCGGTCAGCCAAATGTGTGAAAATTGGCGTCGTGACAAGACGCACGAACACCGGGATTGTCAGCAATGTGGAAATTTGAACCGGGTCAAGCCCGCCTCTTTCGAGCCAAAGCGGAAAGAAGGACAGGTAAATCGCGTTGGGAACGAAAAGCGCGCCAAACAGCAGCGAGAGGCGCAATTTCAAATGGCGAGGTTGGCCTGTAACATCAGAATGTAACGATACAGACATTGGCGTTGCCATGCTTGAGTTCGGGGCGGCCTATACGAATCAGTGATTCCGGAGTGGCTGACCGCTACCACGCCAAAAGCCGCGCGAAAGTGCCGCGACGCATCAAAAAGCTGGCCGCATGTATATTGCGGATGATTTTTTCTGCCGGATAATTTAGGCGTTCATCAGCTTGTTCGCCGGGAGGACACTTTGGACAACAGCAATGATTCCGCGGCCAGCCCGTCGGCGATCAGCGACCTTGAAGAACAGGCGCTGTTTTTTCACCGCTATCCGCGCCCGGGCAAGCTTGAGATTCAGGCCACCAAGCCGCTTGGCAATCAGCGCGATCTGGCGCTGGCGTATTCACCGGGTGTTGCAGCACCCTGCCTTGCCATACGCGACAATCCGGACACTGCGGCGCTTTACACTGCGCGGGCAAACCTTGTGGCTGTGGTATCAAACGGCACAGCAGTGCTTGGTCTTGGCAACATCGGCCCCCTCGCTTCTAAGCCGGTGATGGAAGGCAAGGCAGTCCTTTTCAAAAAGTTTGCTGGCATCGACGTGTTCGACATTGAGATCGACGCGCCGGAAATCGATAAGATGGTGACGGTAATCTCCGCGCTTGAACCGACTTTCGGCGGGATCAACCTAGAAGATATCAAGGCGCCAGAGTGTTTTGAGGTCGAGGAAATTCTGCGGGAGAAGATGAACATCCCGGTCTTCCACGACGATCAGCACGGCACGGCAATTATCGTGTCTGCTGCGATCATCAACGGAATCGAGCTTGCAGGCAAAGACATTTCCAAGATCAAGATCGTAACTTCCGGCGCAGGCGCTGCGGCTCTTGCCTGCCTCAATCTTCTGGTCCGGCTCGGTGCGCGCCGTGAGAATATCTTCGTCACCGACCTTGAGGGCGTTGTCTACGAAGGCCGCACAACGCTGATGGACAAATGGAAGTCCGTGTTTGCGCAAAATACGGATGCGCGCACCCTTGCTGAAGTTATTGGCGGTGCGGACGTTTTTCTCGGCCTTTCGGCGGCTGGCGTTCTCAAGCCGGAATTGCTGCGAGGAATGGCCAAGAGCCCTTTGATCATGGCGCTGGCCAATCCGGTTCCCGAAATCATGCCGGAACTGGCCCGTGAGGTCCGCCCGGACGCCATGATCTGCACCGGACGGTCGGATTTTCCCAATCAGGTCAACAATGTCCTGTGTTTTCCCTATATTTTCAGGGGTGCGCTTGATGTCGGCGCAAAGACGATCAATGAGGAAATGAAGGCAGCGGCAGTGCACGCCATCGCCGCACTTGCGCGCGAGGAGCCGTCGGACATTGCCGCCCGCGCTTATGCAGGCGAAACGCAAACCTTTGGCCCGACATTTCTCATTCCGTCGCCGTTTGACCAACGGCTTATCTTGCGCATCGCGCCCGCCGTGGCGAAGGCGGCGATGGCCACCGGCGTTGCAACGCGGCCAATTGACGACATGGATGCCTATGTAGACCGGCTGAACCAGTTTGTGTTCCGCTCCGGCTTTATCATGAAGCCGATATTCGTAGCCGCCAAGAAAGCGACAACTGACCGGGTGATCTTTGCTGAAGGCGAGGACGAACGAGTTCTGCGCGCCGCGCAAGTGGTGATCGAGGAGGGCATCGCCCGACCGATCCTGATCGGGCGTCCGTCTGTTGTCGCCTCCAGAATCGCGCGATTTGGCCTGCGCATAGCGGCTGGCACCGACTTTGAATTGATAAATCCGGAAGACGATCCGCGCTACCGCCGCTACGTTGACGAACTGGTCATTGCGGCCGGACGCCAAGGAATTACGCCCGAAGTTGCCAAGACACTTGTGCGCACCAGCAACACCATCATTGCTGCCATCGCCCTTCGATTGGGCGATGTAGATGCGATGATTTGCGGTCTTGAAGGCCGCTATGAAGAGCATTTGCGCATGGTCTCGCAAGTGATTGGAAAGACGACGGGAATACGGGAGATGGCGGCGCTGTCGATGCTTATTTCGAACGCCGGGGTGACATTTTATACCGACGCATACGTCTCGCCGGACCCGACCGCCGAAGAGATTGCGGAGATGACGATACTTGCCGCCGGCGAAATCCGGCGCTTTGGCATTGAGCCAAGGGCGGCGCTGCTGTCCTATTCCAACTTCGGCTCGCGTGACCTTGAGAGCGCACGAAAGATGCGAAAGGCCGCGGATCTGATTCGGATTTTGGCTCCTAACCTTGAGTGCGACGGCGAAATGCACGGCGATTCTGCACTGTCTGCGGATTTGCGGCATCGCGCGTATCCCCATTCACGCCTCAAGGGTGTAGCCAATCTCTTGGTATTCCCCAATCTTGATGCCGCCAACATAACCCTGAACGTTGTCAAAGCGACAACAGACGCGCTGCATGTCGGTCCGATCCTGCTTGGGGTGGCGCAGCCAGCGCATATTCTGTCCCAAACCGTGACATCACGCGGCGTTGTCAACATGACAGCCCTCGCAGTGGTTGAAGCCTCTACCCAGAAGCACAAACCCATCTGATTTGAGCGGTGGGAGCACAGCGAAGCGGTTTATGGAGATCATATCTCTGGCCTGCCGGTTAGGGATATTTGATTACTGTAAACTTCATATTTTGTTTACAATTGTCTCGGTTTCGATCATTGATGTTCCCGCTGAGGCTGCAAGGGGCGTGCAGCTTTTATCCCGTCAGTCGTGTGTTGAGGTTCTTGGTGATGCGTTTGTCTGTTTCCCGTCTTTGGGCAGTGGTTTGTGCTGCAATCGTGTCACTGAGTTTCGTTCCGCTAGAGGCCAATGCCCGCCCCTCAATCTGCATCAAGCTTGAGCGCCAGCTTGCTACCGTTGGCGGTCAACGGTCTGGCGGTGGTGCGAAATTCCAGAATGCAGCGCGAGCGCAGGCGCAACAGCTTCAAATTGCCCGCGGTCAAGCCCGCCGTGCCGGATGTGGAAACTCGTTTTTTATCTTTGGCGGTGCAGACAGCAACAGCGCAACATGCCAACGGGTCAACAGCACCATCCGCAAAATGGAAGGCAACCTTGCCAAGCTGCAAAACAAGAGCAACAGTGGCGGATCAGCAGAGTTGTCGAAGGCACGCATCCGCGCGGCGTTGGATGCCAATGATTGCTACGACCGTGTTGTCGCGGTGTCAGCGAAACGCACCCTGCCTGCTGCCGTCAATCAGGAGCGTCGCAGCGTCCTGAGCCAGATATTTGGCGGCGAGGTGGTCGAGCGCAAGGATGAGCAAAAGGTGGCGTCAGCCAATGTCCGTGAAATTCCGTCCAAGCACCGGGTAAAGGTCATCAACGGAAACAATTCGAGCATTGAGGAATATGAAGTCGGCGGGACGTTCCGGACCTTGTGCGTGCGCACATGCGATGGCTACTATTTTCCCGTCTCCTTCTCGACAACCAGCAGCCATTTCAGCACTGATGAGAAGTCCTGCTCGGCCATGTGCCCGGGTGCAGAGACGAAGCTCTACTATCACAGCATCCCCGATCAAGAGCCGGAGGAGATGATCAGCTTGGCCAAAGAGCCATATATGAGCTCGCCGACTGCATTCAAATACCGAGTGAACGGCATTGCCTCGACGCCTGGCTGCACATGTCAAGCGCAGCAAGAGACAACGCTGGAAACCGACCTTTCTGCTGATGCAGACGCCAACAAGGCGCGCTGGATCCCGTTGCCGTCATCAAAGCCAAACGTTCTGGAAGACGCCGAGACGGCGCTGAACCGTGTCGGCAATCTTGATGCTGCCGCCGTTGCGAATTTGATTGAAGCAAAGGCGCCTGACGCGGTCGCAGAGCCGAGACGCAAGATCAGGGTCGTCGGGCCAGTGTTTCTTCCCGCCCAATCAAAGGCAGAAGTGCTGCCAATTCCGGGCCGTGTGACCGTCCAGTGAGGGCTATGCGCAGCGGCATGAAAAGAGTCTTGCCGGACCTGCCTGAAACCGTCTTGACCGCGCTCGTCCAAGCCTTCCAACTGTCTTGATTGAACTGAGATTTCGGCAAGACATCGAATGCGGCACGGACAAATTCGATGTCATCCTCTGCGACTGTCTCGTCTGCCGACTTTGCAACCGTCACAATCTGCCACCAATCTGCGGCGTCTCGGACCTTTTCGAGATTCGGCCTGACGGCGTCCCAGAACGCCTCGGCCTTTTCGCCAGAAATGCCCAGCGTCGCCAGCCGCTCCTTGACGGCAGAGTATGGCATTTTGTGCACAAGGCTCTTGTTAAGGGTTACCAGTTCGGCAGGATCAAACTTGGCGGCTGATTTGGAAACATGAGACAAATCAAAGAGTTTGCCGAGATCTTGAAGTGAGCTCTGAGCTTCGACACTGTCCGAAGTGCCGGTCAATATTGCAAGCGACGCGACGGCTTCCGGCTCGAAGCTTTCCTCTGCGAGCGACCCGATGGACAGGGCTCCCGTGCGCTTGGACAGCCCCTCGCCGCTTATTGTTGTCAGCAAATTATGGTGGCCGAATACCGGTGGCTCTGCGTCGAGCGCACGAAACAGTGCAATCTGCGCACCAGTGTTTGTGACGTGATCCTCACCCCTTATGACATGGGTCACACCCATTTCTATGTCATCGACGACAGATGGCATCGTGTAAAGCCAAGTGCCGTCCTCCCGGATCAACACGGGGTCTGAAAGCGAAGCCAAATCAACGGTTTGCCGTCCGCGTACCATATCATCCCAGTGCACTTCTGTGCGGACAGGCTTGAACGGATCGTCGGCAAAATTAGGTAACAAGAAACGCCAATGCGGGCGCTTGCCTTCGCTCTCAAACTTTGCCCGGTCTTCGGCAGTCAGCTTCAAGGCCTCACGGCCATATATAGGCGGTAGTTTGCGGGTCAGACGAAGCTTGCGGC
>JANPGC010000192.1:0-8133 GCA_031423755.1 Phyllobacteriaceae bacterium
TGACCTAGAGGCTTGGCGCCCGCTATGGGATGGCTATTTGACCTTCTACGAAACTGGCTTATCTGAAGAAGTGACGGCGCTGACCTGGTTGCGGCTGCACGACCCGGCGGTGCCGCTGCATGGCTGGATTGCTCTGCTGGACGACAAGCCAATCGGACTCACCCACGCGCAGGAACATTTGTCGACCTGGTCTGCGGGACCTTATGTCTATCTTGAGGATCTCTTCGTGGATGGGTCTGCGCGCAGCAGCGGTGCCGGGCGGGCGCTGATCCAAACGGTTTACGAGCACGCCGGAAGCGTCGGTGCAGCCAAGGTCTATTGGCAAACCGCACGGACCAACGCGGTTGCGCGCCGCCTTTATGACAGCATCGCTGAAGACGCCGGTTTTATGGTCTATCAACGCGAAGATAAATCTTCAGGTCGCAAATAATATTAGTGATTTCTCATACATAGAATGCTTATATGAGAGCGTGTCGCCCGACACGTCACCCGGCTGCCGCTCGTCACCCCCCAAAGAACATGAACGGCAGACCGGGTGACTATCGGCGATGTCCGCTCGACTACAGCGCGGCTTTGACCGCAGCGATGGCGGCATCAGCTTTGGAACCATCCGGCCCGCCTGCCTGTGCCATGTCCGCACGGCCGCCACCGCCTGCTCCGCCAAGTGCGGCGGAGGCAATGCGCACGAGATCGACGGCGGAATATTTGGCCGTCAGATCATCTGTGACACCGACAACGGCGGAGGCCTTGCCGTCTTCGGCAACGCCGATGAACACCACAACGCCGGAGCCGATCTGCTTCTTGGCATCGTCCGCGAGCGGCTTGAGGTCTTTCGGCTGAACGCCGGTAACCGCCTTGCCGGAGAAGGCAACGCCATTGACCAATTCCGACGTTGCGCTGCTGGAGCCACTGCCACCGAGCGCCAGCTGCTTGCGCGCTTCTGTGAGCTCGCGTTCCAGCTTGCGCCGCTCGTCAACCAGGCTTTCAACACGCGTCAGCACTTCCGACGGCGTCGTCTTGAGCATCGCAGCGACGGCCTTCATTCGCCGGTCCTGCTCGTCGAGATAGGCGCGGGCATCGCCCGCAGTGACCGCCTCCATGCGGCGGACGCCGGATGCGACTGCGCCCTCGGCCAGAATGCGCACAAGGCCAATGTCACCGGTCTGGCGCACATGCGTGCCGCCGCAGAGCTCTGTCGAATAGGACTTGCCGGCCTTGTCGCCATGCAATGCCGTGCCCATAGATACAACGCGCACTTCATCGCCATATTTCTCGCCAAACAGCGCCATCGCGCCTTCGGCAATCGCTTCATCGACAGCCATCAGGCGCGTGGTGACCGGGGCGTTTTGCAGGATGATTTCATTGGCCATGGTCTCAACTTCGGCCAATTCCGCGTCGGAAATCGGCTTCGGGTGCGAAAAGTCAAAGCGCAGCCGGTCTTGCGCGACGAGCGAGCCCTTTTGCGCGACATGGGTGCCGAGCACATGGCGCAGCGCCTCGTGCAAAAGGTGAGTGGCAGAATGGTTGGCGCGCAGGCGCGTGCGGCGGGTGCGGTCAACGCTCAGCAAAGCGGGCGTGCCAAGCTTGACAGTGCCGTCAGTGACGGTGGCAAGATGAACAAACACGCCGTCGCCCTTCTTCTGCGTGTCGCGCACAGCAAGCGAAAAGCCTTCGCCGGAGATTGTTCCGGTATCGCCCTGCTGACCGCCGGACTCGCCATAGAATGGCGTCTGGTTGACCACAACGGCGATCTCTTCACCTTTGGAGGCGGACTGGACTTCCGCTCCGGATTTGACCAGCGCGGTGATCACGCCTTCGGCGGTCTCGGTTTCATAGCCGAGGAACTCTGTCGTGCCGGCGCGGTCCTTGACGGTGAACCATACCGTTTCAGTGGCAGCATCACCCGAACCGGCCCAATTGGCGCGGGCTTCAGCCTTCTGGCGCTCCATGGCGGCACTGAATGCAGCGATGTTGACGGTAATGCCGCGCTGGCGGAGCGCGTCTTGCGTCAAGTCAAGCGGAAAGCCGTAAGTGTCGTAGAGCTTGAAGGCAGTTTCACCATCAAGCTCGCCGCCATCGCTTAAAGCTTCAGTCGCATCGCCAAGCAATGACAGACCGCGCTCCAGCGTCTTGCGGAATTTGTTTTCCTCAAGCTTCAGCGTCTCGGAAATCAGCGACTGGGCGCGCACGAGCTCCGGATAGGCAAGCCCCATTTCATTGACAAGCGTCGGGACCAGCCGGTGCATCAGCGGATCGCGCGCGCCAAGAAGCTGCGCATGGCGCATGGCGCGGCGCATGATGCGGCGCAGCACATAGCCGCGGCCCTCGTTCGACGGCAGCACGCCATCGGCGACAAGGAAGGAGGAAGCGCGAAGATGATCGGCAATCACCCGGTGTGAGGCACGATTGGTGCCTGTCGCAGGAACGCCGGTTGCTTCTTCGGAGGCGTGAATGAGAGCCTTGAACAGGTCAATGTCATAATTGTCATGCTTGCCCTGGAGAACAGCGGCGACGCGTTCAAGGCCCATGCCGGTGTCGATGGACGGGCGCGGCAGCGCGACACGCTCCTCCTTGGTGATCTGCTCGAACTGCATGAACACCAGATTCCAGATTTCAATGAAGCGGTCACCATCCTCATCAGGCGACCCCGGCGGGCCGCCGGCAATCTTGTCGCCATGGTCAAAGAAGATTTCCGAACACGGGCCGCATGGGCCGGTGTCGCCCATAGCCCAGAAATTGTCAGACGTCGGGATGCGGATGATGCGATCATCAGAAAAGCCGCCGATGCGCTTCCACAGCGAGGCCGCCTCATCGTCGGTGTGATAGACCGTGACCAGAAGCCGCTTGGCGTCAAGCGCATATTCCTTGGTCAAAAGATTCCAAGCCAGCTCAATGGCGCGTTCCTTGAAATAGTCGCCGAACGAAAAATTGCCGAGCATTTCAAAGAAGGTGTGATGCCGCGCAGTATAGCCGACATTGTCGAGATCATTGTGTTTGCCGCCGGCCCGAACGCATTTTTGCGACGTTGCGGCGCGCGAATAGGGGCGCTGCTCAAGGCCGGTGAACACATTCTTGAACTGCACCATGCCGGCATTGGTAAACATCAGCGTCGGATCATTGCGCGGCACCAGCGGCGACGATGCCACCACCTCATGTCCGTTCTTGCCGAAATAGTCGAGAAAGACCGACCGTATCTCGTTGACGCCGCTCATGAATCACCCCTGCCCTGCCGCGCAGCCATAACCGCACATGTATCTGGAATGGTCAGCTTTTAGCGACCAGCTCACGGTCTGTCCAGAATTGCGAGGTCTGCAGGATTAACCAAAGCACAAATAGCAAAATGGCCGGAAAATCCAGCCATCCCGCCAATCTCAAAGAGAGCCTCGATCACATGCCGGCGGCATCGTCCAGATCATCGCCGTCACTGCCCTTGTCGACCAGAAGCTTCTCGCCAAGAAGACCGGCGCTCTGGCGCAGCAGCGCTTCAATCTCGTTGGCAAGCTCCGGATTGTCCTTGAGGAACAGCTTGGCATTGTCACGGCCTTGGCCGAGACGTTGCGAATTGTACGAGAACCACGAGCCGGATTTCTCGACAATGCCCGCCTTGACGCCGAGATCAACCAGCTCGCCGGTCTTGGAAACGCCTTCACCATACATGATGTCAAACTCGACCTGCTTGAAGGGAGGTGCCATCTTGTTCTTGACGACCTTGATGCGAGTCTGGTTACCGACAACCTCTTCACGGTCCTTGACGGCACCGATGCGGCGGATGTCGAGACGCACAGAGGCATAAAATTTCAGCGCATTGCCGCCGGTGGTGGTTTCGGGCGAACCGAACATCACGCCGATCTTCATGCGGATCTGGTTGATGAAGATGACCATGGTGTTGGAGCGCGAGATCGAGGCCGTCAGCTTGCGCAGCGCCTGGCTCATCAGGCGGGCCTGAAGACCCGGCAGCGAATCGCCCATCTCGCCTTCAATTTCCGCACGCGGCGTCAAAGCCGCCACCGAATCGATGACCAGAACATCGACAGCGCCAGACCGTACAAGCGTGTCGGCAATCTCAAGCCCCTGCTCGCCCGTATCCGGCTGCGAGATCAGAAGGTTTTCAAGGTCAACGCCAAGCTTGCGGGCATAGACCGGGTCCAGCGCATGCTCGGCGTCGATGAAGGCCGAAATGCCACCCTTCTTCTGCGCCTCGGCAATGACGTGCAGCGCCATTGTGGTCTTGCCGGAGCTTTCGGGGCCGTAAATTTCAATGATGCGCCCCTTGGGCAGACCGCCGATGCCAAGCGCAATGTCGAGGCCGAGAGAACCAGTGGAAATGGTCTCGATTTCGACAATCTGCTCATTGCGGCCGAGCCGCATGATCGAGCCTTTGCCGAATGCCCGCTCAATCTGCGAGAGCGCGGCATCAATAGCCTTGGTTTTATCCACTGAATTGTCCTCAACAAGCCGCAACGAATTCTGAGCCATGATACAACACCCCTATGTCATTCTAGAAGGGCGGATAACACCGCCGGATAAGAATTATGTATCTGGTTTGTTCTTATATTGCAAGAGGGCTTATCTTATTGAATTTATTGTATTTTCGTATTTACGTTCCTTTTTTGTTTTGCAACTTTGCCTATTGACCAGAATCGCGCTCCGGTAGAAATGGGTGCAAAACTTTGCTCTGACGCGCACTGTTAGCCAATGCGAGATTCGCGGTCTGTGCTGGTGCGAACTGATTCTTGCCGCCTTGCTGTAGATAAATGCGCCGCTACAAACTCCGGTAATGACAAACACCATCCGATTCCTGATTGGAGTGGACGGCGGCGGCACCAGCTGCCGCGCGGCTGTGGCCAGCCTCGATGGAACTATCCTTGGTCGCGGCGAGGCCGGATCATCAAACATTACTACCAATCTGGATGGCGCGACCGAAAGCATCATGACGGCAATTCGCGGCGCATTTGCAGCGGCGAACCTCAGTCAGGATGCAATGCCTGACTGCGCCGCCGTGCTTGGGCTGGCCGGCGCCAATGTCGGCGATTATGCCAAGCGGCTGGCAGAGCGCCTGCCCTTTGCCCTCACGGAAATCGAAAGTGACGCAACCATTGCGCTGCAAGGTGCGCTGGAGGATGGCGACGGCGCGATTGCCATCCTTGGCACCGGATCTGCCTTCCTGTCGCGAAAAGGCGAAACGCTGCGTCTGATTGGCGGCTGGGGATTCCAGCTGAGCGATCTTGGTGGTGGCGCGCGGCTTGGACGCGATGCGCTCGAGCTTGCAATACTCGCGCACGACGGAGTGGCAGAAAAGTCCGCTCTGACCAATGAGATACTCGGCAAGTTCGAGCGGGGGCCGGACGGCATCGTGCTGTTCGTGCAGACGGCGAAGCCTGCGGACTATGGCAAGTTTGCGCCACTGGTTCTCAGCCACCTGCAAAGCGGCGACACAAATGCCAAAAGGCTTTTCAGCGCAGCAGCCAGAACGGTGGATGCGGCGCTCGATGCCCTGTGCAACGACGGCGTTGAACGCATCGCGCTGCTTGGCGGATTGGCAAAATTCTATCCGGACTATCTGGCCGAACGCCACCGGCAACAGCTGGTGCCGGCAAAGAACGACGCGCTGACCGGCGCGGTTCAGCTCGCGGCAAAGCTTGCCGCCCATGGCGCGCATGGCGCAGGCAGGGCAACGCGATGAAGCGCCCGAAACTGCTCGGCATCGGCGGCGCTCACATCGACCGGCGCGGCCTGATGGCAGCGGACTACATTCGGGGCGCTTCGATACCGGGGATCATGAGCGAGGAAACCGGTGGCGGCGTGTTCAATGCGCTGCGGGTGGCAGTGCAATTTGGCGCATCTGTGAGCCTGATCTCAGTGCGCGGTGGCGACGCGGCAGGAGAAATCGTAGCCGGTGAGGCCAGGCGGGCAGGAATTGAAGACTTGTCATCGGTATTTCTCGACCGGACGACCGCAAGCTATACGGCATTGCTTGACCGCAATGGCGACGTCATCGCCGCGCTGGCGGACATGGAAATCTACGAAAAGGCCCTGCCGCGGCAAATCACCCGGCGCAAGACTCGAGATGCCATTGATGCAGCAGACGCGCTGCTGATCGACGCCAACATGCCGGAAGAGTCGATTGTCAGGCTGATGCGGATTGCCGTGGAGAAGCCTGTCCATGCGCTCGCCATCTCTCCTGCCAAGGCGGTGCGGCTGCGGCCCGTTCTGCGGCTGCTTGCAGGGCTGTTTCTCAACAAGCGTGAGGCACGGGCCATATTGGGGCTCACCTACGATGACAAGACCAGCGCCGCCGTCTTGGCGATGGCACTGAGCGGTCAGGGATTGCCGCGTGCGGTTCTGACCGACGGCGCCGACGCAGTGTGCATATTGGACCATGGCAAAACCAATCTCATTTCGCCGCCGACGCCGGATCGAGTCGAAGACGTGACAGGCGCGGGCGACGCGCTGGCGGGCGCAAGCCTGGCGGCGCTGATGAGTGGCAAATCATTCCAAAGAGCAGTGGAGGAAGGATTGGCCGCAGCATCCGCGACCGTTGAGACCGCGAAGTCAGTGGCGGATTTCTCTTCCAAGGCAAGGTTTCACACGTTGCTAGCGCAACTCACGACCAAACAGCCTGATATTTGACAAAATGGCCGGGCAACCGGCGCAGCGAAACCGTTTTCATGGAGCAGCAAGGACCATCATGCCGCATTCGCCAGAAATCCTGTCTGAAGTCGCCAAAGCTCTGAGGGCGGGAAAGCCCATAGTTGCACTCGAATCGACGATCATCACCCACGGTATGCCCTACCCGCAAAACGCCGAAATGGCGGCAAGGGTCGAGGCGATTATCAGGGAGGAAGGTGCGACTCCAGCAACAATAGCCGTGGTGGGCGGACGACTGAAGATCGGGCTAAGTGATGCCGAGCGCGTGGCGCTGGCGCAGGTATCTGGCGCGATGAAGCTGTCACGGGCCGATTTGGCCTTCGCTGTCGCAACCGGCAAAACCGGCGGCACGACCGTAGCGGCAACAATGATGGCAGCGGCACTGACTGGCATCAAGGTGTTTGCCACTGGTGGCATCGGCGGCGTGCACAAGGGCGCCGAGCTCAGTTTCGACATTTCGGCCGATCTGGAGGAGTTTTCGTTAAGCCCGGTCATAACCGTCTGCGCTGGGGCAAAGGCGATTCTCGATCTTGAGAAAACGTTTGAAGTGCTTGAAACCAAAGGGGTTCCGGTCGTCGCCTACCAGAGCGATGAAATCCCGGCCTTCTGGTCGCGCCAGTCGGGCCTCAAGGCGCCGCTGCGGCTGGACACACCCAAAGACATCGCCAATTTCCAAAAGGCGCGCCAGACGCTCGGCATTGCCGGGGGCATGCTGATTGCCAATCCCATCCCGCTGGAGAGCGAAATCCCGCAGACCGAAATGGCCGGCTATATCCGTCAGGCACTGAGTGAGGCGGAAACCGCAGGGGTGAAAGGTAAGGCCGTGACGCCTTGGCTGTTATCAAAGATGCTGGAGATTACCAACGGCCGCAGCCTCATCTCCAACATTGCGCTTGTGGAAAACAATGCGCGGCTGGCAGCAAAAATCGCCCGCGCATGCGCGGGCGACTGATTGATATTACCGGGTTTCAGATCAGCTGAGCGGCGAAATCTGGATTTCGACGCGGCGGTTCTGCGCGCGGCCTGCCGACGTGCCATTGGATGCGATCGGCTGTGATTCGCCTGCACCCGTAACGAGGAAGCGGCGGGAATCGACGGCCTGCGAAGCCAGATAGCTGGCAACAGACTGCGCACGGCTCTGCGAAAGCGACAGATTGTAGCTGTCATCGCCGGTCGAATCAGTGTGGCCGTAGATGTCGACAACAGTCTGCTTGTACTTGTTCAGCACGAGGGCGACCGAGTTCAGTGTCGGGTAGAAAGCCGGGATAACCTGATCCTGGTCCGTGGCGAAGGTGATGTTTGACGGCATGTTCAAGATAATCTGGCTGCCGTTGCGGGTGACAGACACGCCGGTGCCCTGCAGCTGCGCGCGCAGATCAGCTTCCTGCTGATCCATGAAATTGCCGATCGCGCCGCCGGCCAAGGCGCCAATGCCCGCGCCAATGAGCGCGTTGCGGCGGTCATCGCCGCCGGCCAGAAGGCCCG
>JANPGC010000193.1:0-6433 GCA_031423755.1 Phyllobacteriaceae bacterium
GCTGCTCTGTGGAGACAATCGAGGCAAACGCGCTGTGCATTGCCTGCGAGGGCGGGCCGACTTGTCTGACCGGCCCTGTGTGGCGGGCATGAGCGCAGTCCGCAAACCTTTCCGGCGCGAAGGCGAGGACTTGCGCCGCCGTGCGCTCGTTGAAGCGACACTTACATGCATTGCAACGCTCGGGATGGAGGGAACGACGGTGCGTGAAATTGCCATCAAGGCAGGCGTCACAGCTGGCCTCATCCGGCACTATTTCTCATCCAAGGATGAGCTCGTGCTTGCCGCCTACTCCCATTACGTGGACCAGATGGCCAGCCAATCGCGAGACGCTGTCAACATAGCGCGGCCTGATCCGCTGTCGCAATTGGCGGCATTTGTGCGCGCGAACCTCAGCGAGCCGGTTGTTGACCAGACAAATCTGGCCCTCTGGGCAGGCTTCATCAAAACCGTGCGCACCAGCCCGGCGATGGGCGCAATTCATCTGGGCGGCTACAATGGCTATCGCGCGGACGCGGAAACGCTGATCAGTGCGGCCTTCGCCGACGTGAAGCGCGAAACGACGCCCAAGGACCTGCGCCGCCTCGGCATCGCGCTCAACGCCATCATCGACGGGCTTTGGCTAGAAGGGTCGATGGCCCCCGGCGAATTTGCCGATGGCGAGCTGAGCACAATCGGCATTGCGTCAGTGTCCGCTCTGCTCGGTCTGAACCTTGAGAATGCAGGACGGGCATAAGCATGCATTACGCTTCAATCACCAGCCGCCTGCACGGGCTTGGCAGCGACAAGTGGCATGTTCACATCAAGGCCAAGGATCTTCGGCGGCAGGGCAAACCGGTCATCATGCTGACCATCGGCGAGCCTGACATTGCGGTTTCAGACGAGTTGATGGCCGTTCTCGAGCGCTCGATGCGTGCCGGGCGGACCGGCTATTCCAATGGTCGCGGCGAGCCTTCTGTGCTGAATGCGCTTTCGGCGAAATACTCGAAGCGCGCTGGCAAGCCGGTCGGACCGGATAATTTCGTCTGCTTTCCCGGAACGCAAACGGCGCTTTTTGCCGTGATGACTGCGCTTGTTGAGACTGGCGACGACGTTCTTGTCGGCGATCCGCTCTATGCGACCTATGACGGCATTATCCGCTCGACTGGCGCGCACCGGATTTCCGTGCCGCTCGATCCGGACAATGGGTTCAGACTGCGGGCGGCAGACCTTGAAAAGGCGATCACGCCGAACGCGCGCGTGCTGCTTCTCAACACGCCGCACAACCCGACGGGCGCGGTGCTGTCGCAGGAGGAAATCAGCGAAATCGGCGAGGTTTGCGAACGGCACGGCCTGTGGATTGTTTCTGACGAGGTCTACGAGGATTTGATTTTTGACGGCGTGTTTGCCTCGCCGTTTGATGACCCGCGTCTGGCCGGGCGTACTGTTGCAGTGTCCTCAATTTCCAAATCCCATGCCGCGACCGGTTTTCGCAGCGGCTGGTGCGTGGGGCCGGAAGAGTTCTGCACGCGGCTTTTGCCACTGGCGGAATCAATGCTTTTCGGCAATCAGCCCTTCATCGCCGATATGACCGCCCACGCGGTTTCGCAGCCTTCGATGGCGGCGCAACAGATGCGCGAGGCGTTCAGCAGGCGGGCCGGAATAATCATTCAAGAACTGTCATCTGTTGCTTCAATCATTTGCCATCGACCGCAGGCCGGCATGTTTCTTTTGGCTGACGTGCGCGACACAGGCCTGTCCGGCGAGGAATTTGCACTTCGGTTACTCGATGAAGAGCAGGTCGCCGTCATGCCGGGCGAGGCTTTCGGCGAGCAGATCAACGGGTTTGTGCGCATCAGCCTGACGGTGCCGGACGAGACCATCAGACAGGCGTGCGAGCGAATTCGCAACTTTACGGCACGGCTGGAGCGCTGAGATCATGACGCACAAAACCGTCGGCGAACACCTGGTCGAGCTGCTTGAAGCGCATGGTGTCGACACCGTCTTCGGCATTCCTGGCGTGCACACGATTGAGCTCTATCGCGGACTCGGCTCCTCAAAAATCCGTCACATCACACCACGCCATGAACAAGGCGCCGGCTTCATGGCCGATGGCTATGCGCGTGCCAGCGGCAAGCCGGGTGTCGTGTTCGTCATCACCGGCCCCGGCCTCACCAACACCATCACCGCCATGGCGCAGGCGCGGCTGGATTCGGTGCCGATGCTGGTGATCTCCGGCGTCAACCGGCGCGACACGCTGGGCAAGAACCTCGGTTTTCTGCATGAATTGCCGGATCAGCAAAGTCTGGCCGCAGAGGCGAGCCTGTTGTCGCAGACCATTTTGAAGCCGGAGGAGCTTGAGCCCGCCCTTGCTCAAGCATTCAAGGATTTTTCCACCAAGCGGCCAGGGCCTATACATGTCGAAGTTCCGACTGACGTGATGAAGCTGCCTGCGGCACCGACAGTTGGCTTCAAGCTTCATACCACCGTCCCGGAGGTGTCAGCGGCGGCGTTGGCAAAGGCTGCACAGTTGATTGAGGCGGCAAAGTTTCCGGTGATCATTGTTGGCGGGGGAGCCCGGCATGCCGGTCCGGAAATCCTCAATCTTGCGGAATTGCTCGACGCGCCGGTCGCCCAGACGGTCAATGCGCGGGGCATTGCCTACAAGCACCCGCTCAGTGTTCCGGCCAGTCCCAGTCTTGCCGCCGTACGGGGGCTCATGGCGCAATCCGATTGCGTACTTGCGATCGGCACAGAATTTGGCGAAACCGACTATGACATGTATGCCAACGGAGATTTCCCGAAGCTGAAGTCTGTGATCCGGATAGACATCGACGCGGCGCAAATCATGCGGCGGCCACATGCGATTGGCTTGAACGGCGATGCCAGGCAGGTTGTCACCGCGCTACTGTCCACGCTTGGGCAACGCGCGCCATCCACCGGCGCAGCCCGTGCGGCAGAAGCCCGCGATGCCGCAAAAGAGGAGATCGGGCCACGTCTGAGGACGCACCTTGAGGTCGTGAAGACCATCCGCGACACGTTGCCAAATGCGTTGATTGTCGGCGATTCAACGCAGCCCGTCTACGCAGCCAACCTGTACTACGACCATGACCGTCCGTTTGGCTGGTTCAACTCGGCGACCGGATTCGGCGCGCTCGGCTATGCCGCGCCTGCTTCCATCGGCGCGCAGCTCGGCGCTCCCGGCTCCACTGTGGTTTGCCTGACAGGGGACGGCGGTTTGCAGTTTTCGCTCGCAGAGCTTGGGTCAGCGGCAGACATTGGCGCACCGATCATTTTCGTGGTCTGGAACAACAATGGCTATCAGGAAATCGAGACATCCATGGTTGAGGCGGGCATCAAGCCTGTCGGCGTGACGCCATCGGCGCCGGACTTTGCTGCGGTCGCAAATGCTTATGGCATCGCGGCTTCGAGGCCAAAATCACTTGGCGAATTTGCGCAAGCATTAAGGACGGCGCAGGACGGCAAAGCGCCATATTTGATCTGCCTCGACGAAAGCGTCGCCGAGGGCACCGCGCGCTCGTGATCCACTTTGATTGGGAAGTCTTGTCGCGCCCCCTTGCGCGCGCGCCAAAAGCCGGACCAGTATGCGCCAAGGCAAATCAATTTTGAAAAGCCTGGTGGCCGAACGGGAAATCGGCCATCGCATAGCCGGAGGAAACTATGTCTGTAAAATCACCGGGTTCCGATACGCTCCGGCAGGAGGCACTGGACTATCACGAGTATCCAAGGCCCGGCAAACTGGAGATTCGCGCGACAAAGCCGATGACGACGGGCCGCGACCTTGCCCGCGCCTATTCGCCGGGCGTTGCGGAAGCCTGTCTCGAGATCGAGAAAAATCCTGCTGATGCCGTGCGTTACACGGCCAAAGGCAACCTTGTCGCGGTTATCTCCAACGGCACGGCGGTGCTTGGCCTCGGTGATCTCGGTGCGCTGGCATCCAAGCCGGTGATGGAAGGCAAGGCGGTCCTGTTCAAGAAATTTGCCAACGTCGATTGCTTTGATATCGAAGTGAACGAAACCGACCCGGTGAAGCTCGCGGAAATCGTCATCAAGCTGGAGCCGACCTTCGGTGCGATCAATCTTGAGGACATCAAGGCACCGGAGTGCTTCATCGTCGAGCGCATCTGCAAGGAGCAGATGAACATTCCGGTGTTCCATGACGACCAGCATGGAATGGCTATTGTCGCCGCAGCCGCCGCGTCCAATGCACTCCGGGTGGCTGGCAAGAAGATCGGAGACATCCGCGTGGTGGCGCTTGGCGCGGGTGCGGCCGGCATCGCATGCCTGAAGATGCTGAAGGTCATGGGCGTGCGGCCCGAAAACATCCTGATGCTTGATTCCAAAGGCGTGGTGCACACGTCGCGCAACAATCTCACTGAGGAAAAGGTTGAGTTCGCGCAAAACACGCACCTGCGCACCCTCGATGAGGCGCTTGTCGGCGCGGACCTGTTTCTGGGCGTGTCCGGCCCCGGCCTGCTGACGGCTGAAATGGTCTCCAAGATGGCCAAGACTCCGATCATCTTCGCTCTGGCCAATCCGACGCCGGAAATCATGCCCGACGAGGCGCGGCGCGGCGCGGCGGATGCGCTGATTGCCACGGGGCGCTCGGACTTTCCCAATCAGGTCAACAACGTCCTGTGCTTCCCGTTCATTTTCCGCGGCGCGCTGGATGTCGGTGCGACGCAGATCAATGATGCGATGAAGCTTGCCTGCGTCGAAGCCATTGCCGGTCTTGCCCGCAAGACGGCCTCGGCCGAGCTTGGCCAAGCCTATCAGGGCGAGCGCCTGTCGTTCGGCGCGGACTATCTGATCCCCAAGCCGTTCGATCCGCGCCTGCTGCCAACCATCGCCCTTGCTGTCGCCAAGGCGGCGATGGAGTCCGGCGTTGCGACGCGGCCGGTTGATCTGGAAGTTTACGAGCGCAGCCTGCAGGGTCAGGTGTTCAAATCGTTCGGCGTCATGCGTCGGGTGTTTGAAACGGCAAGGGCAGCAAAGCGCCGGATCGTTTTTGCAGAGGGCGAGGATGAGCGGGTGCTGCGCACGGCGCAGGCGATGCGCGAGGATCTCGGCGTGTCGCCGATCCTGATCGGGCGTCCGGAAGTCGTCGACAGCCGCATTGAGCGCGAGGGTTTGAAGCTGGTGCGCGGCCAGGATTTTGATCTGGTCAACCCGGAGAATGACCCGCGCTACCGCGATTACTGGATGAGCTATCACGCGCTTATGCGTCGCCGTGGCGTGTCGCCGGATTTGGCGAAGTCCGTGCTGCGCTCCAACTCGACGGCCATTGCCGCAGTCATGGTGCATCGCGGCGAGGCTGATTCGATGATCTGCGGCACCTTTGGCGAATACCGCTGGCATCTGAATTCAGTCACTCAAGTGCTGGCCGACGCCGACCATCATCCGGTGGCGGCACTTTCGCTGATTATCCTCGAAAGCGGACCGCTGTTTATCGCGGACACTCAGGTGCATCTTGATCCAGATGGAGCTCAATTGGCTGACACAACTGTTGCCGCCGCGCGTCATGTTCGCCGCTTTGGCATTGAGCCGAAGATTGCGCTCTGCACCCGCTCGCAGTTCGGCAACCTTGACAACCCGACCGGACGGGCATCGCGCGATGCGCTGGCGATCCTCGACAGCATGGAGTTGAACTTCGAGTATGAGGGCGAGATGAACATCGACACCGCGCTGGAGCCGGAGTTGCGCGAGCGCCTGTTCCCGGATGGCCGTCTCAAGGGCCGCGCCAACACTCTGATCTTCGCTGATACCGAAGCGGCCAGTGCGACTCGCAACGTCTTGAAGTCAATTGCCGGCGGGCTTGAAGTCGGGCCGGTGCTGATGGGCATGGGCAACCGCGCCCACATCGTCACGCCGTCCATCACCACGCGCGGGCTTTTGAACATTGCCGCATTGGCTGGGTCGGAGGTTGCCAGCTACGGATGATATGGATCGGCTTTTGCAGTGTCGCAGTTGCAGATTGTGAACTTGCCGCTTCGCGTCTTGTGCCCGGCTAGAGCGTTATGACTTTAGATGGAACCACAGGCAGCGGAGGGATTTTGTGGCAAGACCAAGAAAAGAGCCCCAGGACGCATTGAAATGCGTTCAAGGGGCTTTTCGCCGGTATTGACGCAAAAGCACCCGCTGAATGTGATTCCAGCTGAAGTCATAATGCTCTAAATGGTCTGTGCCCGCGCCGGTTTATCCATACCCAGTCGCTGGCTAACCCGTTGAAATCCCTCAATCTGCAAATATTTTCGGCCAAATCTATCCACACGCAAAAATCCTGCCGCATAATCCGCATGCTCTTTGCAAAGGGACACGGTGTCATGATCCGGGTCGTCGTGGCAAAGGCCGGTGCTTTGGTGGCGGGGGGTCGGATTCCTGTCGCGGGTGATGAGCCCTGAAAACAAAGGCGCCAGATGCTGGAGCGATGCTTGCG
>JANPGC010000194.1:0-9861 GCA_031423755.1 Phyllobacteriaceae bacterium
CGCAAGCATCGCTCCAGCATCTGGCGCCTTTGTTTTCAGGGCTCATCACCCGCGACAGGAATCCGACCCCCCGCCACCAAAGCACCGGCCTTTGCCACGACGACCCGGATCATGACACCGTGTCCCTTTGCAAAGAGCACGTGGATTATGCGGGCGGTTTTGGAAGGGTGGATAAGTTCGGCCAGAAACTCTCACAAGTCCAAGGATTTCAATGGGTTGGCTGACCGCTGCGCGTGGATAGAGTAGCGGTGTCCCCCTCCCCCTTGAGGGGAGGGGCTTGGGGGGGGGGGCGCGACGGCGCGCAGAGTGCGTGCGAGAAAGGCCGCTTGCCCGATCCAAAAGAAATTCGCCAGGCACCGCTAAAATTGCACGGTTGGAGCGAGGCGCCCCCACCCCTGACCCCTCCCCTCAAGGGGGAGGGGGACAGAGCCGTATCCTGCACCGCCCCATCGTCATTCCAAACATTAAAGCCGATCGGGAACCCACTCCGCTGGCCGTCGTGTCAGGCTGTCCGGTGCAGAACGGCCGCCCTGCCCGCCAACTGCGGCGAGCCGCATTTTGCACTAAAATTGGTTCACGCCCGTCCACGGCATGGGTTCCGGATCTGCGCTTCGCTTGTCCGGAATGACGAAGGGATGGGGGTTTTGGGCGATAATCGCGAGCGTTTGCGGCCAATAGGATCGCGGCGAGTTTAGTGCACTGTCACCCTAATTCCAAGCTCAGGCTATCAATGACAATAAATTAACTTAGAAAATTCTGTCGATAGGTGAGCGGACTTTGTAACCTTTCCGTTCAGCTTCTTTAAGAAAATCAATAACGCCTTGCGGGGGACGCCGAAGCTGCCCAGCAGCCCTCCGCTTAATCGACGAGATTCTTTCAAACGCAATTTCTGCGACTTGAATACTGACTTGGAATTGAGATGAGATATCCTCCGGGCTTTCTGCATCTAAAGCTAGCTGAGTTGGCACAAGAAAGTATGACGCAAAAATATTGGCCTCGATTTCTTGTGCGCGTTCAACTGGGCCATTGTAGGTACTCTTATCCGCATTCCGCCGACGAATTCCGGTATGACCCAAGAAATAGTGACCAAGTTCATGAGCTACTGTAAATCGCGCTCGCGGTTGACCAGCTTTCAAATCATGAAAGACTCCTTCTCTGACTAAGAGCAAATTGGCGTCATTATCATAAAGGGCCTCATCTCCTCCCATTTCGGATGAAAGCCCAAGCTTGTAGTCAAACTTTTTCGCAATTTTTTTCAGTTTATTGAGTATATTCTCGAAATCAGGCGCTCGAAGTCCCGATATTCCGAGTTTCTCACGAACAAGATTGGCGCGTTTTTCAACTATTTCTACAGATATTGGCATGATTTAACCCACCATCCCTCAACAAAACTCACTGGTTCTACCAGTTGATTTCCATACCCAAAACATAAGATGCCATCCGCCATTTGCGACGGATGGCGGTTAGATTATTTGTGTGGGCGCGGCTCACCTTTAGTATCGCCGCGACCGGGTTTAGGTACCCTTTCAACGGTGGTGGTGTTCGGGCGACGATCCGCTTCTTTGATAGTGATGAATGTTCCAGTCTTAGAATCGCGTCCGATATCGAAGGTATTACGTCCTTTGGTTGCCATTTGGATGTCTCCGTCAATTGGCATTTTCTAAAAATACCACCTCGACTCAAAGACCCGACTCCCTCTATAAAAACCTTGCTACAGGAGAGATCGTAAGGTCTTTTCGCCCCGCAGTGGCTCACCATTTGCGGTAAGAAAGGTCGATCAGAAATGGTCGACCTTTTCTATTTTAAGGTTTATTTATTGATTACGGCAAAAATAAGGCGATCGTACTTTTTGTTTATGTTTATCAGATAGATACATCGTTTTCTTTTTCCAACCTTAAGTTTTTTTCGTCGAAAAGTTGGTAGCTGCGATCTTGGCATAACGAGGAATCCAAGACGGGCTTGGATTCACAATCTTGTAGCGTTACAGCGTTGTAAGCAAACAGAAACCCTCAACTACACCCACTGGTACTTCCGCAAGTGTCACACTTCTCGCAAGTCCCATTGCGCACCATCGTGAAGTTCGAGCACTCAAGGCACATATTTCCCGTATACCCCTGCATGATCGCCTTCATGCGACGGTCGGCTTCGACCTTTTTCGCGTCCGAAGCCACAGCAGCAGCCGCATCCGTGAACAGTGCGGCCACCGGCGAGACCTCTTCGATGGCGACTTCTTCTTCGAACTCTTTGGCGCGCTCCTCGTAGTCGCGTTTGAAGGCGGTGTTGCCGTCGGTGAGTTCGATGGCTTGTGACTTTACGGCCAGCGCGCCGATGCTGGTGATGTTGGAGCGCGGGGCTGGTGATGTGCCGAGCGAACCCTTGGGTTCGGACGAGACGACCTTCAGCGTGTGGCCGCGCGTCAGGCCTTTGGAGACGGCCGCTTCATTGTTGCCGCCCTGGGTGGCCTTGCCGAGCGAGGTGTTGGTGAAATCCGACGTGTCGACATGGGCAAGATCGTGGCGCGACAGGTAGGAGACGGCGAGCTCGCGGAAGACGTAGTCGAGAATGCTTGTGGCATTCTTGATCGCGTCATTGCCCTGCACCATGCCGGCAGGCTCGAAGCGGGTGAAGGTGAAGGCCTCGACATATTCCTCGAGCGGCACGCCATATTGCAGGCCGAGCGAAATGGCGATGGCGAAATTGTTCATCATGGCGCGGAAGGCAGCGCCTTCCTTGTGCATGTCGATGAAGATTTCGCCGATGCGGCCATCATCATATTCGCCGGTGCGCAGGTAAACCTTGTGCCCGCCGACAATGGCCTTCTGGGTGTAGCCCTTGCGGCGGCCCGGAAGCTTTTCGCGGTCGCGCGTCATGCGCTCGACGATGCGCTCAACAATGCGTTCGGTGACCTGCACGGCACGCTGAGCCGGGGCGGCGGCGATGAGTTCTTCCATTGCATCCTCATCGTCATTGTCATCTTCAATGAGCGAGGAATTGAGCGGCTGCGACAGTTTCGAGCCATCGCGGTAAAGTGCGTTGGCTTTGAGCGCCAGCTTCCACGACAGAAGGTAGGCGTTCTTGCAATCCTCGACCGTCGCCTCGTTCGGCATGTTGATGGTCTTGGAAATGGCGCCGGAGATGAACGGCTGGGCGGCGGCCATCATGCGGATGTGGGACTCGACCGACAGGTAGCGCTTGCCGATCTTGCCACACGGATTGGCGCAATCGAAGACGGGCAGATGCTCATTCTTGAGGCCCGGCGCGCCTTCCAGCGTCATCGCGCCGCAAACATGAATGTTGGCCGCCTCGATCTCCTTTTTGGAGAAGCCGAGCGCCGACAGCATGTCGAACGAGAAGTCGTTGAGCTGCGAATCGGTGAAACCGAGCACATCACGCGAGAAATCCTCGCCAACCGACCATTTGTTGAAGCCGAACTTGATGTCGAAGGCGGATTTCAGACCGGCATTGACGGCCTCGATCCGCTCATCGGTGAAGCCCTTGGCGCGCAAGGTGGAGGGATTGATGCCAGGGGCCTGATTGAGATTGCCGTGGCCGAGCGCATAGACCTCGATCTCGGCGATCTGCGACTCGGAATAGCCAAGCGTGCGGAGCGCCTCGGGCACCGCATTGTTGATGATCTTGAAATAGCCGCCACCGGCGAGCTTCTTGAACTTGACCAGCGCGAAGTCCGGCTCGATGCCTGTGGTGTCGCAATCCATGACCAGTCCGATGGTGCCGGTCGGGGCAACGACGGTGGCCTGGGCATTGCGGAAACCGTGCTTCTCGCCGAGCGCCAGCGCATTGTCCCACGCCTTGCGGGCATGGTCGATGAGCCGGGCATCCGGGCAGTCGGCAGCGATCAGCGCCACCGGTTCGACAGCGAGCTTCTCGTAGCCTTGGCTCACACCATGGGCAGCGCGGCGATGGTTGCGGATGACGCGCAGCATGTTGTCGGCGTTGCGCGGATAATCCTGGAACGCACCAAGTTCGCCTGCCATTTCGGCAGACGTGGCATAGGACACGCCGGTCATGATGGCCGAAAGCGCACCGCAGATGGCGCGGCCTTCCTTGGAGTCATAAGGAACACCGTTGGTCATCAACAGGCCGCCGATGTTGGCAAAGCCGAGGCCGAGCGTGCGGTATTCGTAAGACAGGCGGGCGATTTCCTTGGACGGAAACTGCGCCATGGCAACGGAGATTTCGAGCACGACGGTCCACAGGCGAACGGCGTGTTCATACGCCTCGATGTTGAACGTGCCATCCTTGCCACGGAACTGGATGAGGTTCAGCGAAGCCAGATTGCAGGCGGTGTCGTCGAGGAACATGTATTCCGAGCACGGGTTCGACGCGCGGATCGGACCGGCGGCCGGGCATGTGTGCCAGTCGTTCATGGTGGTGTTGTAGTGCAGGCCGGGGTCGGCAGACGCCCATGCAGCGTAGGAGATTTTCTCCCACAGGTCGCGGGCTTTGAGCGTCTTCATCACCTTGCCGTCCTTGCGGGCGGTGAGGTTCCAGTCGCCGTCTTTTTCAACAGCGCGCAGGAAATCATCCTTCAGCGAGACGGAATTGTTGGAATTCTGGCCCGAAACCGTGAGGTAGGCCTCTGAATCCCAATCCGTGTCGTAGGTGTCGAACTTGAGGTCGGTGTAGCCCTGCTGGGCGAACTGGATGACGCGCTTGACGTAGTTTTCCGGCACCAGCGCCTTCTTGGCGGCCTTGATTTCGCGCTTCAGCGCCGGGTTCTTGGCCGGATCGAAGCAATCATTGCCGCCCGCTTCGCAGTTGACGCAGGCCTTCATGATGGCGGTCATGTGCTGCTTGACGATCTTGGAGCCGGTGACGAGCGCGGCGACCTTTTGCTCCTCCTTCACCTTCCAGTCGATGTAGTTTTCGATATCGGGATGATCGACGTCAACGACGACCATCTTGGCCGCACGGCGCGTGGTGCCGCCGGATTTGATGGCACCGGCAGCGCGGTCGCCGATTTTCAGGAAAGACATCAGGCCGGACGAACGCCCGCCGCCGGAAAGCTTTTCACCCTCGCCGCGCAAATGCGAGAAGTTGGAGCCGGTGCCGGAGCCATACTTGAACAGGCGGGCTTCACGAACCCAAAGATCCATGATGCCGCCCTCGTTGACCAGATCATCGGCCACCGACTGGATGAAGCAGGCATGTGGCTGCGGGTGTTCGTATGACGACTTGGACTTGGTCAGCTTGCCAGTTTCCGGATCGACATAATAGTGGCCCTGCCCCGGACCATCGATGCCGTAGGCCCAGTGCAGACCGGTGTTGAACCATTGCGGCGAATTCGGCGCGACCATCTGCGCGGCCAGCATGTAGGCAAGCTCGTCGCGAAACGCGGCGGCATCGGCCTCGGATTTGAAATAGCCGCCCTTCCAGCCCCAATAGGTCCATGTGCCCGACAGGCGGTCGAACACCTGACGGGCGTCCATTTCCGAGCCGTAGCGCTCGCTTGCAGGCAACAGGGCAAGTGCGTCCTCATCGGCAACCGAGCGCCACAGGAAGGACGGCACGGAATTTTCCTCGACCTTCTTCAGACGCGCGGGAACACCGGCCTTGCGGAAATATTTCTGCGCCAGAATATCGGCGGCAACCTGGCTGAACTGTGCGGGAACCGCGATGTTTTCGAGCTTGAACACAACCGAACCGTCAGGATTGCGGATCTCGCTCGTCGCCTGACGAAACTCCAGGCTCGCATACGCAGACTGACCCTCAGTGGTGAATTTCCGCTCGAATTGCATTGTCTTATGTCCCAACGTTAATGTCTAGATTTAGTGTCCTGCGGGCGGCACATCTAAGCACCGCCCGCCGGACACGGCCCGCCAAAACCAAACATGCGCAACAGCGCCGTCCGGCTCCCCCGAATTCCACATACGATGCACAGGCTGTCCATCGGACAGCCACCTCAGCCATCGCACTTTCAACCACGTTTTTGTGATTCTGCCCATGAAGGCTTGTCACGTTATCTAGTGGCTACTGTCCTCGCAAACACTAAATATAGTGTTAACAGATCGTTTCTACAATTTTTTCCAGTCCGCTTCCGATCACAAATTACACACAAAATTCGCACCCGGAAGCTGCCTTGAAAAAGGCCATCCAGGACTTGAAGTGTGCACTGAGCTTGGAACTACCGGCCGGGCAAACGACACCCCGGCGACGCCACTACGCAACGTAGACCCTATAAAAGTGACTCGCAGCCTTCCGTCAAGGCTTGTGTTTCATTATGCGGCAAACAACAATATCTTGTGGGTAGGCATGTGGATAACGGGGAGAAGTTTTGCGCCCGTTGACAACAATACTCTGACGCAAGGGAAGAGAGACAAGCCGCCAGAAGCGCAGAAGAAAACAAAAAAGACGGGACAAGCCCGCCTTGGAATGTCACAGCAGCTTTGTGCGCAAACTTACGACTTGGCGGGTTTCTTGACAGGCTTCTTGACGGCACCGCCCGCAGCTTCAGCCGCTTTCAACTCTTCAGCAGCCATTTGGTCTGCGCTTTTCGGCGAAGTATCGACCAGCGACAGCACTTTGCCCTTGGCATTGACCGTGCAGCGGGCATCGCGCGAATCAACCTTGAGATAGACATCCGTGTTCTTGCCGGCAGGGTTGGAGGACAGAGCGATCACCCGGTCAGGATCCATGAAATACTTGTCGCCCGCCGCCTCTTGGCACGGAACGGCAAACGATGCGTCCACGGCAGGGCGCAGAGGCGCCACAGGGCCATCACCGCCAGTCGTGCTGCAGCCACTCAGGCCGGCAACAGACAAAACGCCAAAAAATGCAAAAACGGCTGAACGCATGACATCCTCAAGGCTGCAAACACTTGATCCACACATATCGGGCGCACAGTTTTTGTCGAGAGACTTTCGCTGCGGGCACATCGGATACCCGCAGCCTGTGGATAAACGGCAACGGATTACCCCGCTTTGGCAAACATCCAGTTGAGCACCAGCCGCCAGTCCGTCATGCGCACAGGCGTGCCGTGCGAGCCGGTGTTGAAACGGTGGATCATGACATTGCCCTTGCCGCCGGATTTCCGAAGAGACGCCGCAAACTCTTCCATGGCGGCGATTGGCGATGTGACATCGTTTGTTCCGTGGCCGATAAACACCGGCATTCCGGCCTTGAATGCGACGGAGCCTGCAAATCCGGTATCGGGAAATGAGCCAAGAAACAGCATGCCGGACAGTTGCGGGCCAAGATCGCCGTCCTTGGCAAGCCGGTGGCACAGAAAACCGCCCATCGAACCGCAGGCGATGATGATTTTGGCTTGCGGAGAGCGGGCGGCGAATACCGCGAGAATGGCTTTGACTTCCGCTGCGCCCTTGTCGTCAAACGTCGAAAAGTCGGGTGTCAGGTAAAGCCCGCCGTTCCTGACAGCCAGATTGCGGATGCGGTTGAAATTGCCGCCGAATGTGTAGTCGTTTGAGCCTTGCTTCCGGTTGCCGCCCTGCCCGTGCAGATAAACGACGATGAAGGCGGCATTGTCTTGAACACCTGTGGCGATGGTGCGCAACTCGCCGATTGCCGTCTCGACTTTCATGTCCTTCTCGGACTTGCGCGGCGCAAGGGAGACCCACGCGCGCTTTACCCGACGCTCTGGAACCTCGTCACGCGCGTTGATGTCACGCAATTCATTGTAGTCAACGGTGAGGTCGAGCCGGTTGGACTTTTCGCCGATCAAGCCGGGATAGGCGAATTCCGCGTCCTTGTAAGGAGCGAGCTCAAGTGCAGCACAATTCGTTGCCACCATGCATGGGCCGCAGAGAAATGAGATGGCGAGGGTGAGAGCTTTGATCATCTATCGGCAATGCCATTGCAGCACCGGGATCGCAAGCGCGCCTATTCACAACGGACGATAACAATGCCTTGATAATAGCCCGTGGGAAATGCGCTGCCGGTGCGCGTTGCCACCAGATGCGTATTGATCCTTGTGTAGGATAGGCCGACGGGCAAGACGACGGGGCTGTTACCGGGACGTTCAGGAAAATTTGCGCCAAGCAAAAGGCTGCTGCCGGAGAAAAAGGACTGAATTGTTGTCGAGGTTCCGCCGCCTGATGGAGATGCCGTGAAGGACGGGAAGGTTGGTGCCGAGACAGTATAGTTGCCGATGGCCAGCACATCCGCAATGCCGCTCTGCCCGCCGGCGATCTTGGACGACAAGAGCCTATAGTCGCCGCTGATACCAAAACCACCATCCTGACGGACGGTCACGCTGCAGGAGGCGTTCGTGTCGATTGTGCCCTCGAAAGTTACATTGCCGGTGGCCGCAAACGACACCGGAGCGGCCAATGCCGCCGCAACAACTGCCATCCCGGCGATCACTTTCAGCCATCGCATCGTGTCACAGACGCTCGATTGCGCCGTTCCATTGCATTGAGTGTCTGACATTTCGCTATTCGCACCTCACGGTGACAGTGCCTTGATAGTAACCGACCGGGTAAGGCGAACCGGTGCGCGTTGCGACAAGGTTGACGGTGACGCGTGTCCTTGACAGTCCGTTGCGCAGCGTGACGGGAATAGTTCCGTTCTGTTCGGCGAATGTAGCGCCATTCAGGATGCTGACGCCCGAATAGAGCGATTGCAGCGAAACGCTGGTGTTGCCACCAACCGGATAGGAAGTAAGAGTCGGAACCGCGATTGCTGAAATGTTGTAGGCATGATTGGATCGAACGTCGGCAACGGCAGCGACACCTCCAGCGAGCTTTGAGGACAACTGCATTTTGTCAGCACTGAGTCCGAAGGTCCCGTCGTTCACCACGGTGATCGTGCATTGATTGGCAGTTGTGATCGACCCGGAAAAAACCACGTTGCCCGTTGCGGCAGCAGCGGGAACGGAAAGTAGGCCCTGTCCTGCAAGACAAAGCGCGAAGGTCGCAGCAAGGCGCAAATACGCATTGAGGGAAACTTCCCCCGCGCCCGCCCTTCCACACTTCCGCAACCCTGTAAGGTTCATGCTCTTCTTCTTTTCGCGTCCCGCTTATTCACATCGCAGGATCATCGTTGCCCTGTAGTTTCCGGCCTTGAAAGACCCTCTCAGTTTCCTCGCCTCCAAATGCAACTCGACATTTGTCAGCCCGTTTTTCAGTTTCACGCGGCTGTCGCCAGGCGTCAGCGCAAAATCCGTCTTGCCCCTCCCGGTGAACTGCGTCGAAAACTCGACGTCGTCACTTCCGCCGGACGGGGCAATCGAGAACCCGGTCGGCCGATCCACCGAAAGGTAGTACGACCCGTTAGAGGTCGTCACATCGGCCATTCCGGGCATTGCCGGATTGATCTGCGACGACAGCTTGGTTGACCCCACGTTCTGCATCATCGTTCCGTTCCGGGTCACGATGATCTGGCAAAACTGCTTGTTGGCAGCCTGTGCCTGAATCATGGGCTCAACACCAAAATCCGCCTTCTGTGCGCTTGCCGATGTTGTCGCAAGCAGGCACCCTGCGCTTCCAAAAGCTGCGGCAAGCCGAAGGCCAAGCCGCAAACTCATCCCGCGCCGCCATTAAAGCCATCCGTGGACCAGCCTTCAGTGTCCCAATTGGCTTTTCCAACCTTCTTCTTGCCCGCCTTCTTCTTTTCGGCAGGCTGAGCGGCCGCCGGTTCTTCAGCAACGGCCTCCACAACTTCGGCCGCCTTCTTTTTCTTCGAAGACTTCTCCGGCGTCGGCGCTACGGCGGCGGCTTCTTCAGCTGCCGGTTCCTCGACCAGCGACTGCTCGTCAAGCGCGCTGGTTTCCGTGCTGTCCACTTCGGCGTCCTGGGTGCGCCCCAAACCAGCCTTGGCCAGCTCCAGCTCCAGCTTCAGCCGCTCAATTTCGAGCTCGTAGAGCGCGGAGCAGTTCAGCCGTTT
>JANPGC010000195.1:0-5443 GCA_031423755.1 Phyllobacteriaceae bacterium
CCCGATAATTCCCGCTGTGTTAAACAAGGGAAAACGCAGCAAGTGAACTGGGAAATGGCCATCACCCGCAACCACGCATTGCTCCTCGGCATCGTCGCCGAGCTGTTCGCGATGCTGCGTATGAACGGCCGCGCTCTTCCCCTCTACCGCTTCGCGGGGTCCGAAGGACGGGCGAGACCCGTGGCTCGCCCCGGGCCAGCTGCTTCGCAAAGCGAAGCGGTGAGGGTGAGTCAGCCGGACACTGGCAATGCAAACCCCAACACATCCACCACCTTCACCCTCCCGCGCCATCTCTATGCAGCCATCCTCCTCATCCTGCGCCCCTGCGAATCCGCCATCCGCCGCCTCATCGTCATCGCCGCAAGAGGCATCGTAATCAAATTCCGCCCGTCCCGCCCGCTCCCTGCAGGTCTCGCGTCTTTTGCCAACGGCTCACACACGCCAAGCTTCCAACTCATCGATCCACTCAAACACTTCGACCAAGAGGCTTGGGAAAACGAGCCCCACGCCGGCTCGATGCACGAAGTCCAACCCTTCAACGCATCATTGGCCCACCACCAAGCCCAACTCGCCGCCAAGCCCGTCAACGCCACACTCCTCTTCAATCGCCTGCGCGCCATGCGTCACGCGCTCAACGACCTCCCCCGCCAAGCCCGCCGCTTGGCAAGATGGCGCGCGCAGCGCGATCTGTTGCTTGGTGCCAAGGGTCCATACCGCCCGATGCGCATGTCCCCTTTCCGCCCCGGCCCGCCTCCCGGCTACCGCCGCAAGGACATTCACCAGGTCGATGCCATACTGAAAGACGTCCACTATTTCGCCATTTAGGCGTTCAGGTGGAAACCCGGGGACAGTTGCCTCTGAAAGGCAACTGTCTCCGATTTTGGCGCTCGCAAGCGATTGAAATTATTAAAAAAAACCCCAACCTTCGTCATTCCGGGGCCGCGAAGCGGAACCCGGAACCCAGAGTCGTGGCCGTGGTAATTACCACCGTCTGTCGGACAAGAAAGACCGTCAAACCAATGATCTCGGTGCCATTTCAGAACCCGCCAAAACACATATCGAGCCCAACTAGGCACCTTGCCATCTCTGGATTCCGGGTTCCGCTTCGCGGCCCCGGAATGACGAAAATGCGGGGGTGATTTTGACAAACGGCGATGCAAGCATTTATCCGGCTCACCCCAAACTTTCGTCATCGTCGGGCTTGTTGTTCAGCCCGACGACCCAGGCTTGACTTGGCCAGCCTTGGCGTAGGCGGCGCCTCATATCTTCCGCAAGTCCCGCTCCGCCAGATCCAGCGCCTTCATGATCCGGCTGACGGCCATATCAACCGTCTCCTTGGTCCAGATCAGCGGCGGCGACAGGATCATGGTGTCATAAACCGCACGCATCATCATGCCGTTGGCAATCGCGTGGTTGCGCACGGTGCCACCCGCAACCCAGCCCGGGAAGCGCTCGCGCGTCTCCTTGTTTTTCACAATCTCGATCGCGCCCATAAGGCCAAAAGCGCGCGCCTCGCCAACAATCGGATGCTGCGCCACGGTGTCCTGCAGCCGCTGTTTGAAATAGGGGCCGGTGCCGGACCGGACATTTTCAATCATCCCTTCCCGCTCGATGATCGCAAGGTTTTCCATCGCCACCGCACAGCAGACCGGATGACCGGAATAGGTATAGCCATGAGCAAACTCGCCACCCTTTTCCGTCAGCACATCGGCGATCCGGTCCGATACCAGCAGAGCCGAAAGCGGCAGATAGCCGGAGGTCAGCGCTTTCGCTGTCGTGATCGTGTCCGGTTCAATGCCCATGGATTGCGCGGCAAACCATTCGCCGGTGCGCCCATAAGCCGTAATAACCTCGTCGAGCATCAGCAAAACATCATATTTGCGGCAAATGCGCTGCACTTCCGGCCAGTAACTTGCCGGCGGAATCTTCACGCCGCCTGCCCCCATAATCGGCTCGCCGATAAACGCCGCAACATTCTCAGCGCCCGCTTCCAGAATGGCAATCTCGATGGCTCGCGCGGCGCGCAGGCCGAAATCATGCTCGCTCTCGCCCTTTTCCTGAAGCTCAAACGCATAAGGCGGCATGACATGGACAATGTTCGGAACGGCACCATAAAGCTGCTCATGCATTCCACTCATGCCACCGAGCGACGCGCCGGTGATGGTGGAGCCATGATAAGCCATTTTCCGCGAGATGATGCGGTTCTTGTTCGGCTGGCCCATCAGCGCCCAATAGTGGCGCACGAGCCGGACGGCAGTGTCATTCGATTCCGAGCCCGAGGAGCCGTAAAAAACCTGGTTGATATGCTTGGGTGCAAGCTGCGCCAGCCGCTGCGACAACAGCACCGGCGTCGGCGTCGAGCAGCGGAAAAAGGAATTGTAATAGGGCAGTTCATTCATCTGCCGCGCCGCAACCTCGGCCAGTTCCTTGCGGCCATAGCCGATATTGACGCACCAAAGCCCTGCCATGCCATCGAGGATTTCATTGTCCTCGCTGTCATAGATGAACGGCCCGTTCGCCCGCGTGATGATGCGCGCTCCGGCGTTGCGCAGGTCTTTGTGGTCGGTGAAGGGATGGAGGTGATGCGCGGCGTCGATGGACTGCAATTGCTCAAGGGAATGGTTTTGATAGGACATGTCTGTCTCCTGATTTCTGACTGGAAGATGAGTTCAGAAATCAGGATGCGGGCTGTAGCCGATGCGGGCACACAAGACCAAAAGTTGCGCGTGCAACGTCACCGGCGATTCAACGACGGTGAACCAGTTGGGACTATGACAGGCGCGGCACATTCTGCCAGTTTACTGCGGCACCGGGCCAAAGCAACCCCTGCCAAAACGCAAAAAGCGAAGCGCCGCCCCCGCAACACTTCGCTTTTATGCATCCAACGCACCGCCCGTAGAGGCGCTGGTTGCAGATTGCGGCATTTCGAGTCGCTGCAACCGTTTCAATATGGAGCATGTTCATTAAAAAATTCCCACCTTTTGTTGCTGTAACGATGCAAATTCGGAAGGGTCGCGGCAGCGGCGGAGTGTGTCGGCGCAATGTTTGACGCCAGCCAATCCATCAAGCAAAGGTAAGTCATAGCTTGTTGCAATCGAAACGGCACCCCATGTCCCAGTCCCGCACCCTGCCCGGCCTCGCCGAAGAACTCGCCGCCATCAAAGAGGCCTCACTCTGGAAGACCGAGCGGCCAATCCTGACCGCGCAAGGCGCGCACATTGGAACAGCGGATGGCCGCGAAGTCATCAATTTCTGCGCCAACAATTATCTTGGCCTCGCGAACCACCCAGCGCTTGTAAGCGCCGCGAAAGATGCGCTGGAGACGCATGGCCTCGGCATGGCTTCCGTGCGATTTATCTGCGGCACCAGCGATCTCCATGCACAGCTTGAATCCCGCATCGCGACCTATCTCGGCATGGACGACTCCATCCTCTTCGCCGCCTGCTTTGACGCCAACGGCGGCGTGTTCGAACCGTTGTTCGGCGACAAGGACGCCATCATTTCCGACAGCCTCAACCACGCCTCGATCATCGACGGCATCCGACTGTCGAAGGCCACCCGCTACCGCTACGCCAACGGCGACATGAACGACCTTGAATCACAATTGAAGGCCGCCCGCGAAAAGGGGTCGCGCCGCGTCGTCATCGTCACCGACGGCGTGTTCTCGATGGACGGCTACTTCGCCGATCTCGTCGCTATCCGCGCACTCGCCGACCGCTATGACGCGCTCATCTTGGTCGATGACTGCCATGCCACGGGTTTCATCGGTCCAAAGGGTTCCGGCACCCCGGCCCGCGCAGGCGTCAAGGTCGATATCCTGACCGGCACGCTCGGCAAGGCGCTCGGCGGCTCGATGGGCGGCTATATTGCGGCCTCAAAGAACATCGTCGACCTGATGCGCCAGCGCGCAAGACCCTACCTCTTCTCCAACGCCCTGCCCCCGGCAATCACGGCGGCTGGCATCGCCGCGATTGATCTGGCCGAAAACGGCGACAAGCTCCGCGAAAATCTGTTTGCCAACGCCAAGCGCTTCCGCGCCAACATGGCCAAAGCCGGTTTCAATCTCCTGCCCGGCGAACATCCCATCATCCCGGTCATGCTCGGCGAAGCAAAATTGGCGCAGGAGATGGCTGCGCGGCTGCACCAGCTCGGCATTTTTGTCACCGGGTTCTTCTTCCCCGTCGTGCCACAAGGCAAGGCGCGCATCAGGACGCAGATGTCTGCCGCGCACTCATATGAAGACATAGACACCGCCGTCGCCGCTTTCACGACGGCGGGCAAAGAGTTGGGAGTGATCTGATGCGTGCACTCGTAAAAGCCGAACGCGCAGAGGGGCTCACCATGCGCGACGAACCGGTGCCCGTCATCGGCCCGGATGAAATCCTGATCAAGGTTGCCAAGACCGGCATCTGCGGCACGGACCTGCACATCTGGAAATGGGACGCATGGGCGCAGAAGACCATTCCGGTGCCGATGGTGGTGGGCCATGAATATGCCGGCGTTGTCAGCGAGATCGGCAGCCATGTCCGCACGGTGCAGGTCGGCGACCGGGTATCGGGCGAAGGCCATCTGATCGGCATGAAAAGCCGCATGGCCCGCGCCGGGCATTTTCATCTTGATCCCGAAACGCAAGGCGTCGGCGTCAACGTGCCCGGTGCCTTTGCCGAATACGTAAAAATCCCCGCCTTCAACGCCATCCACCTGCCACCGGAAGTGGACGATGAAATTGGTGCGATTTTGGACCCGCTTGGCAACGCCGTGCACACGGCGCTGTCGTTTGATCTGGTCGGCGAAGACGTACTGATCACCGGCGCAGGCCCCATCGGCATCATGGCCGCCGCCGTCTGCCGCCACGTCGGCGCTCGCCATGTCGTCATCACCGACGTCAATGATTACCGCCTGTCGCTCTGCAACGAAGTCTGCAACGCCGTCACGGTCAACGTCGCCAACGAGGACTTGCAGGACGTCATGCACCGCATCGGCATGCGCGAAGGCTTCGACATCGGCCTTGAAATGTCCGGCGCGCCAAAGGCCTTCGACCAGATGGTCGACCGCATGATCATGGGCGGCAAGATCGCCATGCTCGGAATTCCGGCCGTTCCTGTCCCCGTCGATTGGAACCGTGTTATATTCAAAGCCCTGACCATCAAGGGGATCTACGGCCGCGAAATGTTCGAGACCTGGTACAAGATGATCGCCATGCTGCAATCAGGGCTGGATGTGAGGAAAGTCATCACGCACCGGATGAAGGCAGAGGATTTCGCGCAAGGATTTGCGCTGATGAAGCAGGGGAGTTGCGGCAAGGTTGTGTTGGATTGGGGGTAACGTCTCTTAAGCTGTTATCAAGCGGCCATCAATCGGCACACCCAAGCGGCTCGCGGCGTCTATTAACTTGTGATGAATTCCGTTCGGAGCGGGTGAAACGATATATCCAGCCTCCAAA
>JANPGC010000196.1:0-7657 GCA_031423755.1 Phyllobacteriaceae bacterium
GCCCGTCGTCTTCAGCCGCTCCATCGACTTGACGGCATTTTCGCGATCCTTCGACAAAACCTGTTCCGTAAGTTCCAAGGTCAGGTGTGACGCAAGGATCTTGTGACGCACGATCAGTGCCCGGATTTCACGCAAAAACGCGTCATTGAAAAATTGCTGCGCGCTGATGTTGACCGCCAGTTTCAGCCCCGCCGTCAGCGGTGCCCCCTGCCAGGACGCCAACAGCTTGATGGCATTCTCCAGAACAAATTGGCCGATTTCCTGCGCTTGGCCGCGCTGCTCGGCAAGCCCCATGAACTTGTCGGGCGTCAGCATCCCCAGCGACGGGTGGTTCCAACGGATCAGGGCCTCAGCGCCGATTATCCTTCCGTCGCGGTCAACTTGAGGCTGGAGCCGCAACGCAAGCTGCTTCTTTTTCAGCGCTTGTTTGAGGTCATCAGCGATCATCAGTCCGTTGCCTGATTGAATATCCTGCCCCTGCTCAAATATCCGGTAGGCGTTGCGGCCAGATCTCTTAACCTCATACATCGCCGTATCTGCATCTTTGAGAACATGGTCCACAGACTTCGCATTGCCGTCGAAAGAGATCGCGCCAATGGATGCCGATACGGGCGTGACCATTTTGCCAATCTCAAAACCCTTGCCCAGAGATGCCAGTATTTTCTCTGAAACCAGCGCCACCTTCTGGTTCGCGGACGATTTGTCGCGGCCGAGGCCCTCAAGCAGCACCACAAATTCATCGCCAGCCAGTCGTGCGACCGTATCATTGCGGCGCACAAGCTTTTTCAGCCGCCTGGAAACCTCCACCAGCAGCAAATCGCCCGTCCCATGCCCATGTGTGTCATTGAGCAGTTTGAAATTGTCGATATCGATAAACAGAACCGCCGCGCATTCATTGCGCCGGGCGCATCCCGAAATGGTCTGTTGCAGGCGGTCGAGCAACAGGCGCCGGTTCGGCAGCTGCGTCAGCGTGTCGATGTAGGCAAGCGAGCGTATCTGCGCCTCATCCGCCTTCGACCCGGTCACATCCTGCAAATAGCCGTGCCAGATGATCCGGCCATTGTCGTGCATTTCCGGAGTCGCCTGCACCTTCATCCACTTCGCCTTGCCGCCATCGGTGACAACGCGGAACTCATGCATCCACAGCTTCATCAACTTGCGCGAAGCCTTCAGTGATGCATGATACCCGACGATGTCATCGGGATGAATAATCGTCAAAAATCGTTTGAGATTGAACTTTTCCTCATTCTCCTTGTTGTCAAGAAGCTCCCTGAAACCGGGGGACGAGAACACAACTTCGAAATCGCCGCAGGATTTGCGCTCGAGCTGGAACAATCCGCCGGGCACATGGGAGGTCAGCTTCAGCAGCCTCTCCTTCTCCTGCATCCGGATCATGATGTCCGTCGTTTCACGCACAGTGCCTTCGTAGTGACTGGGCTTGCCGGTCTTCTGGTCGAAAACCATGCGTGCGTTTTCGGTGATCCAGATGGGGTCTCGCGCCTTGTGCCTGTAAATCTGCGACGTGAAGTCAACAATTTTGCCGCGGCTTTCAAGCGCGGCCCGAAATTCATTGCGCCTTTGCGGATCAACATACCACTCAGTGGCAATGTCCTTGACGCCGTCGAGAAGTTGCCGCGGAGTCTCATAGCCATTCAGCTTGGCAAGAGCCGTGTTGGCAAACAGCATCTTGCCATCCAGCGATGATCTGTAAAAGCCTTCCCCAAGGCTCTCGATGGCTTCGGACAGGTCAAAGCTCACGCGTTTGGCCGTCATCTGCGCCAGCCGGTAGCGGGCAAACAGCCAAATCGACGCGGAAACGGCCAGAACGCTGGTTCCTGCCAGCAGCCCGTTCACTCCCGCAAGTGATGCAATATCAAAAGCCACGAAAATTCCCTCGTCAGGGAACGTGTCGCACGCGGACCTTGCATTTTTGCTAATTCAGGCCTCGATGTCGGACTGTGTGGTTAGCAGATGGTTATCAGCGCTTATCGAGGCAAGCGCCGCCCGCGCGCCGGTGGCGGCCAGTTCGCTCATGCCGCTGCCGCCCGCTGCGAGCGAGGCGGCCAGTTTCGCACGCATCCGCGGCTCCCAAAAGGATCGGATGTGCTCCGATATTCCGGCGACCGCTTCGTCCTTCGGATAGGGCCTGAAGAAATCCGCGATCTGATTGACCATGCGGATTGTGTCATTGTCGTCCATCAGCCTGCCGTCCCTGTTCTGTCAAATATCATCAGACCGCCCTGAGCCTGGCTCGCAACAGTCAGCCCGGCCTTGTGCGCCAACCGCAATGCCAACGCACTGGGCGCAGAAACGCTCGCCACAAATCCGGTGCCGATAGCCGCCGCCTTCTGCGCCATCTCTACGCTGAACCGGCTCGAAAGCACGACAAACCCGCTCGCCGCCTCCGTTCCCTGCCGCGCCAGGGCGCCCGCCAGCTTGTCCAGCGCATTGTGCCGCCCGATATCCTCGCGCACAAATTGAATTGTCCCGTCCATTGCACAAAACGCCGCCGCATGGGTGGACTTGTTCAACGCATTCATCGGCTGCCGGCTCTTCAGTGCATGCAAAGCCGACAGCACGGCACCGGCTTCCGGCTGCGCGGATTTCACACTCCGCAGCGGTTTCATCACCGCATCCAGTGACTGCGCCCCGCACAAACCGCAGCCCGAACGCCCGGTCAAAGTCCGCCGCCGCCCTTCAGCGCGCTCCAGCTTGGCAGCATCAACCTTGATGTTGACAACAAATCCGTCCGCCGCCTCGGTAAAACGAACATCTGCCAAATCTGATGCCGTGTCAGCGATACCCTCGGTGATCGAAAAGCCAACCGCAAAATCCTCAATATCCTGCGGCGTCAGCATCATCACGGCAAAGCTGTTGCCATTATAGAGGATCGACACCGGCGCCTCGTCCGGCAAATGCCAGACCGCAGGCGCAGAACCTGCGGACGTGACAAGGATGCCCGTGAACGCAGGAGACGCGCTATTCTCAGACATCTCGACAGGCCGACCCACTGTTACTCAGCCGCTTGGACGTTGAAATGCGTCTCATCCATCATCTCGCGCTCAACCTGCCATTCCGATGGCCTGTTCGAGCGCGACACCTGCACCGCCGTCACCTTGTACTCCGGGCAATTGGTCGCCCAGTCTGAGAACTCGGTTGTGACAACGTTGGCCCCCGAAATCGGGTGATGGAACGTCGTGTAAACCACGCCCTGCGGCATCCGCTCGGAGATTTCAGCCCGCAGCGTCGTCGCGCCCATGCGGCTGCCGATGGAGACAAAATCGCCGTCCTCAACGCCGCGGTCCTCGGCATCGAAAGGATGAATTTCCAGGACATCCTCGCCATGCCAGCGCGAATTCTCCGTCCGCCGCGTCTGCTGGCCGACATTGTATTGCGAGAGTATGCGGCCCGTCGTCAGGATGAGCGGGAACATGCGCGTAACACGCTCGGCCGTCGGCACATATTCGGTGATCATGAACCGGCCCTTGCCGCGCACGAAACCGTCCACATGCATGATTGGCGCGCCGTTCGGGAACTTGTCATTGACCGGCCACTGCAGCGAACCTTCCGTGTCGAGCCGCTTGTGCGAAACACCAGCAAACGAGGGAGTCATCAGCGCGATTTCGTCCATGATTTCGGCAGCATTGGCATAGCCCATCTCGTAGCCCATGGCGCGTGCGAGCCGGACAATGATTTCCCATTCCGAAATTCCGGTCTTTTCCTTCATGACCGGCCGCACACGGTTGATGCGCCGCTCGGCGTTGGTGAAGGTGCCATCCTTTTCAAGGAACGACGTGCCGGGGAAGAAGACATGCGCATAGGCCGCCGTCTCGTTCAGGAACAAATCCTGCACCACAACGCATTCCATCGCCTCCAGCGCTGCCTGCACATGCCTTGTGTTCGGGTCGGACTGGGCAATGTCTTCGCCATGCACAAACAAGCCCTTGAACGTGCCGTCCACAGCGGCGGCAAACATGTTCGGAATGCGCAGGCCCGGCTCGGCTGAAAGTTCAACTGCCCAATGCTTCTCAAACGAACCGCGCACTTCATTGTTCGACACATGCCGGTAGCCCGGGAACTCATGCGGGAACGAGCCCATGTCGCACGAGCCCTGCACATTGTTCTGCCCGCGCAACGGGTTGATGCCCACGCCCTCGCGGCCGATGTTGCCAGTCGCCATCGCAAGGTTGGCCATCGACATCACCATAGTCGAACCCTGGCTGTGCTCGGTAACACCAAGCCCGTAGTAGATCGCAGCATTCCTCGCATTGGCAAACAGCCGCGCCGCCTCGCGCAGTGTCGTTGCAGTCGTGCCGATCACCTCGGCCAGCGCCTCAGGCGAATTGCGCTCTTCTGCCACAAACTCGCGCCAGCGGTTGAACTCCATCATGTCGCAGCGCTCGTTTACAAACTTTTCGTCCACCAGCCCTTCCGTCACAATCACATGCGCCAGCGCGTTCATCACAGCGACATTCGTGCCCGGACGCAGTTGGATGTGATGCGCAGCCTCAACATGCGGCGAGCGCACCAGATCAATCTTGCGCGGATCGGCAACAATGATCTGCGCCCCCTGCCGCAACCGCTTCTTCAGCCGCGAGGCAAACACCGGATGACCATCGGTGGCATTCGCGCCGATCAGCAGCACAACGTCAGCCTGCTCGACCGACTTGAAATTCTGCGTTCCCGCCGATGTGCCAAACGTCTTCGACAGGCCATAGCCGGTCGGGGAATGGCAAACGCGCGCGCACGTGTCGATGTTATTGGTCTGGAACGCCGCGCGAACCATCCGCTGCATCGCGTAGACTTCCTCGTTCGTGCAACGCGACGATGTGATGCCGCCGATCGAATCCTTGCCGTATTTCGACTGGATCGACATGAATCTGTCGGCTGCAAACTGGATTGCCTCATCCATCGAAACCGGGCGCCAGTCATCGGTGATCTTCTCGCGGATCATCGGCGTCGTGATGCGGTCCTTGTGGCTGGCATAACCGAAGGCGAAGCGTCCCTTGACGCACGAGTGTCCCTCGTTCGCGCCGCCGTCCTTGTCCGGCACCATGCGGATGACCTGATCACCCTTGAGCTCGGCATTGAACGAGCAGCCGACGCCGCAATAGGCGCAGGTCGTCTTCACGGTGCGCGTCGGCACGCCATGCTCGACCACCGACTTCTCCATCAGCGTCGCCGTCGGACAAGCCTGCACACACGCGCCGCACGACACGCACTCGGACGAAAAGAAATCATCGCCATACATGCCCGCCGAAACCCGGCTGTCAAAGCCGCGCCCTTGAATGGTCAACGCAAAAGTTCCTTGCGTCTCTTGGCAGGCCCGCACACAGCGCGAGCAGACGATGCATTTGGACGGATCATACTGGAAATACGGATTGGACGTGTCCACCTCAACCTTAGATTCAAAATCCCAATGGTTCTCGCCCTTGAAACCATAGCGCACATCACGCAGGCCAACGACACCAGCCTGATCCTGCAATTCGCAGTCGCCGTTGGTCGAGCATGTCAGGCAATCAAGCGGATGGTCGGAGATGTAAAGCTCCATCACCCCGCGCCGGAGCTTCTCCAGCCGCGCCGTTTCCGTGTGCACCACCATGCCCGCGCGAACAGGCGTCGTGCAGGACGATGGCGTGCCCTTCACGCCGTCAATCTCAACCAGACACAGGCGGCACGAACCGAACGGCTCAATGCTGTCGGTGGCGCAGAGCCTTGGAATTTCCCGGTCAATCATCGCCGCCGCACGCATGATCGACGTGCCTTCCGGCACGGTGACCAGCGCGCCGTCAATCTCCAGCGTCACCATGTTTTCCGCGACCCGGATCGGGGTGCCGTAGTTGATGTCGTGATGGAGGCCCATGATCGTTTTCCTTCAAGCCGCAGCGCGGAATTGTGAACTATCGGAGAGGTCAGCGCTGCCCCTCATCCGGCCCGTTGGGCCACCTTCTCCCCGCAAACGGCATGGAGAAGGGGATAATCGCAAAGGGTTGCGCAAGTCACCTTCTCCCCGTGTCTTCACGGGGAGAAGGTGGCCCAACGGGCCGGATGAGGGGCAGCGCCAATGTTGAAAATTGTCCATCATCCTGCCTTCCTAAACTCGCTCGGCGCACGGTCGAAATCTTTGCTGAAATGCTTGAGCGCCGACATCACCGGCATGGGCGTCAGCCCGCCCATGGCGCATAACGATCCGTCGGTCATCACCTGACACAGATCCTCGACCAGCGCCACATTCTGCGCCACGTCCACGCCTGCCAGTATCTTATCCATCGTCTCGCGCCCGCGAACCGCGCCGACCCGGCACGGCGTGCATTTGCCGCAGGATTCAATGGCGCAGAAATCAAACGCGAACCGCGCCATTTCCGCCATGTCAACGCTCTCATCAAACACGAGAATCCCGCCATGCCCGACCATCGCGCCAGCTCCCGCCAGCGTTTCGTAATCCATAGGCAAGTCTAGCATGTTTTCGCTGACATAGGCACCCAAAGGCCCGCCGATCTGTGCGGCGCGGAACGGCCGCCCCGTCATCGTTCCGCCGCCAAAATCCTCGACCAGCTCGCGGATGGTTACGCCAAACGCCTTCTCGACCAGGCCGCCCTGTTTGATATTGCCAGCAAGCTGAAACGCCAGCGTGCCGCGCGACCGGCCCATGCCAAAGTCCTTGTAAGCCGCCGCGCCCCTGTCCAAAATCAGCGGCACAGACGCCAGCGTCAGCACATTGTTGACCACCGTCGGCTGGCCAAACAGGCCCTTCAGCGCAGGGATCGGCGGCTTTGCCCGGACAATGCCGCGCTTGCCCTCAAGGCTCTCCAGCATCGACGATTCCTCGCCGCAAATGTAAGCCCCGGCCCCGCGCCGGATATGCAAATTGAACGTCTTGCCCGACCCACCAACGGACGCACCCAGCCAGCCGTGTTCAAGCATCACCACACAAGCCGCCTTCATCACCGCAATCGCATCCGGATATTCCGAGCGGATATAAACGTAACCCTCCGTGGCCCCTGTCGCGATGCCCGCGATGATCATGCCTTCAATCAACAGATAAGGATCGCCCTCCATCACCATCCGGTCGGCAAACGTGCCCGAGTCGCCCTCATCAGCATTGCAGGCCACATATTTCTGCGCGCCCGCCGCTTCCAGCACCGTCTTCCATTTGATGCCAGCCGGAAATCCCGCCCCACCACGCCCGCGAAGGCCGCTATCCAGCACCTCCTGAACAACATCAGCCTGCGCCATCAACAGGGCTTTCTTCAGCCCGGCCAAACCGCCATTGGCTTCATAAGCAATGATATCCAGCGGATCGGCCAACCCGGCACGGGCAAATGTCAGCCGCTCCTGCTTCTTCAGATAGGGAATTTCATCCGTCAGCCCATGCGCCAGCCGATGCGCGCCGCCCTTCAGAAACCCTGAATCAAACAGGCTCTCGACGTCCGCCGCTTCAACCGGACCGTAAGCCACACGGCCCGACGCGCTCTCAACCTCAACCAACGGCTCCAGATAGAGCGCCCCGCGCGACCCGTTGCGCTTTACCGTGACATCCAGACCACGCGCGCGGGCAATAAGCTCAATTCCAACCGCAATCTCGTCTGCGCCAGCCGAAACCGCCGCACTGTCCTTCGGAACCCAGACGATCACGCTCATTGCCCGGCCTCCATTA
>JANPGC010000197.1:0-15559 GCA_031423755.1 Phyllobacteriaceae bacterium
TCCTGTCTTTGGCTGTAGATAAGCATGTGACATCGCCACACACCCTGTCCGGTGGGTTTGCACTGACAATGCCTTTGCGCGCGCCGTAGTCGCAAGCATCGCTCCAGCATCTGGCGCCTTTGTTCACAGGGCTCATCACCCGCGACAGGAATCCGACCCCCCGCCACCAAAGCACCGGCCTTTGCCACGACGACCCGGATCATGACACCGTGTCCCTTTGCAAAGAGCAGGAGGATTATGGGGGCGGCGGCGAGATGGTGGACAAGTTTTGTTGAAAATATTTTAGTTTGAGGGATTTCAATGGGTTGCACCGATTGGCCTGTGGATGGGCGCGGATGTGCTGGTACGGGCTGTTGACACTCCCTCACCTGTCTTGCTGCGCAAGACTGTCCTCTCCCCGCGGGGGAGAGGCGAAGAGCCGCATTTTCCCCTCACCCCGCCGGGGAGAGGATGGTTTGCGTGAGCAAACCTGGTGAGGGAAAGTCAAAAAGCGCAGCGGACGGGAATGATGACGGCGGGTGTAGACTTCAAGTCCGGAGTTCAATTCACTCTCATCCCAATCCGCCCAAGCCGCGCTCCGGGGAGACGACCAGAGCTGCATACTGCACCGGCTTTGCACACCACCGGGGCATCCTCTTCTGTTGGCTTTCGCCGACATCCACGGGGCGAGCCACGCGTCTCGCCCGCCTTCTGCCCCCGCAAGGGGAAGATCACCGGGAGTCACGATTTGCTACAGTTGAGTGTACTGTCACAGGAATCAACGGGCTGTGAGTTCAAGATTCAGCATCTGCCAGCGGCAAAGTCCAAGATCCGCACTGAGAACCATATGTCCGCTTGAACCCTGCGTTTGCGCTGGTCTCTGGCCCTCGGCGCTGCCCCTCATCCGGCGCTTCGCGCCACCTTCTCCCCGCAAGCTGCGGGGCGAAGGGAAGTGCTGCTACAAATCCACCTCGTCCGCCACATCCTGCTCATAGCGCCTCGGCGCTGGCCGGTCTGATGGTGCGCGGCCAATTTCTTCCTTCAGCGTGATCAGATCGACGAAATGGTCGCATTGGCGGCGCACGTCGTCTGAGACCATGGGCGGCTGGCTGGTGATGGTGGAGACGACCGTAACCTTGCGGCCTTTGCGCTGCAGCGCTTCGATCAGGATGCGGAAGTCGCCGTCGCCGGAGAAGATGACGAAATGATCGACGCCATCGACAAGGCTCATCGCGTCGATGGCGAGTTCCATGTCCATGTTGCCTTTGATCTTGCGGCGGCCCATGGCGTCGGTGAATTCTTTCGCAGGCTTGGTCACCACGCGGTAGCCATTGTAATCGAGCCAATCCACCAGCGGGCGGATCGACGAGAATTCCTGATCCTCAACCAGCGCCGTGTAGTAATGCGCCCGCAAGAGGTAGCCGCGCTTCTGAAAATATTTCAGCATCTTGCGATAGTCGATATCAAAACCGAGGGCCTTGGACGTGGCGTAAAGGTTGGCGCCGTCGATGAACAGAGCGATTTTTTCGCGCGGGTCAAACATCATGGACATGTCTCCAATATGGCTTAGTTCAAATGTCTTGTGGCAAAGCGGTTTGAAATATCTAAGCCGATTTGCGGTGAAGTTTCTTAGACTGAACGGCGCGGCATTCCAAATGGTTTCATAAGTTGGGTTTACAAATTCCGCATGCGCCGGTTTTGCTTGTGTTTTCGCACAGGCCGCGCTAAGGCGCGCACAAATCTCCGCAGATTACCGTTGAAGAAAGGGGCATCCATGGCCCGTGTTACCGTTGAAGATTGCATCGACAAGGTCGACAACCGCTTTGAACTGGTGCTTCTCGCCAGCCACCGCGCCCGTCTGATCTCGCAGGGCGCGCCCATCACCATCGACCGCGATAACGACAAGAACCCGGTCGTGGCGCTGCGCGAAATCGCTGACGAGACGCTGTCGCCTGGTGATTTGAAGGAAGATTTGATCCACTCGCTGCAGAAGCATGTCGAAGTTGACGAGCCGGAACCCGCTGCCGTTGCCGCCAAGTCTGATTCCGTCGATGAATTCGTGCCGATGGTTGACGATGACGACAAAGTCAACTTTGACCAGATGTCGGAAGACGAGTTGCTCGCAGGCATCGAAGGCTTGGTCGCTCCCGAGAAGAACGACGATTTCTGATCAAATCGGAAGGTTTGATCTTCCTTTCAACTGATTATCCCGACTACCATGTTCGCGCGCTGGCAAATCATTGCGGCGCGCGAATTTCATGGATGGTGCGGTGCGGGGCAAAAACGGCATGATGCGGCAGTATGAGCTTGTTGAGCGCGTTCAGCGCTACAAGCCGGACGCCAATGAGGCGTTGCTGAACAAGGCCTATGTTTATGCGATGCAAAAGCATGGCCACCAGAAGCGCGCATCCGGCGATCCGTACTTTTCCCACCCGCTCGAAGTCGCCGCCATCCTCACGGACATGCACCTTGACGAATCGACTGTCGTTGCCGCGCTGCTGCACGACACGATCGAGGACACCAGCGCCACCCGCGCCGAGATTGACCAGATATTTGGGCCGGACATTGGTGCGCTGGTTGAGGGGCTGACCAAGCTCAAGAAGCTTGATCTGGTGTCCAAAAAAGCTGCGCAGGCCGAGAATTTGCGCAAGCTTTTGCTGGCCGTTGCCGATGATGTCCGCGTGCTGCTGGTCAAGCTGGCCGACCGGCTGCACAACATGCGCACCTTGGACCATGTGCCGGAAGACAAGCGGCTGCGCATCGCCGAAGAGACGATGGACATTTACGCCCCGCTCGCCGGGCGCATGGGCATGCAGGATATGCGCGAAGAGCTGGAAGAGCTGGCCTTCCGCCAGATCAATCCTGATGCCTGGAAGACTGTCACTGAGCGGCTGGCGGATCTGGCGCACCGCAACGCCGGCCTTCTCGCGCGCATCGAGAAAGACCTAAGCCAACTGTTTGAAAAGAATCACATAACAGCCGAGGTCAAAAGCCGCCAGAAAAAGTCCTGGTCGGTGTTCCGCAAGATGGAGTCGAAGGGCCTTTCCTTCGAGCAGCTGTCGGACATTTTCGGCTTCCGCGTCCGCGTCGAAAACCTCGAGGATTGCTATCGGGCGCTTGGGGCCATCCATACGACATGGCAGACCGTGCCGGGCCGGTTCAAGGACTATATCTCGACGCCCAAGCAGAATGACTACCGCTCAATCCACACCACCATCGTCGGCCCGTCACGCCAGCGCGTCGAGCTGCAAATCCGCACCCGCGCGATGGACGATATTGCCGAGTATGGCGTCGCCGCACACTCAATCTACAAGGACAAGCGCGGCAAGCCGGACCCTGAGGCGCAGAAGATGAGCAAGGACAGCCGGGCTTACGCTTGGCTGCGCCAGACCATCGAACAGCTTTCTGACGGCGACAGCGCCGAGGAATTTCTCGAACACACCAAGCTTGAGCTGTTTCAGGATCAGGTGTTCTGCTTCACGCCCAAGGGCCGCCTGATCGCCTTGCCGCGCGGGGCGACACCGATTGATTTTGCCTATGCTGTGCACACCGACATCGGCGACACGTGCGTGGGCGTCAAGATAAACGGCCGCATGATGCCGCTGATGACGGAGCTGAAGAACGGCGATGAGGTCGATATCGTCACGTCCAAGGCGCAGATACCGCCGGCTGCCTGGGAAGCCATTGTCGTGACCGGCAAGGCCCGCTCGGCCATCCGCCGCGCGACGCGCTCGGCCATCCGCAAGCAGTATTCCGGCCTTGGTGTGCGCATTCTCGAACGCGCCTTTGCCCGCACGGGAAAACCATTCAGCCGTGAACTTTTGAAGCCCGTGCTGCACCGGCTGGCGCGCAAGGAGCCGGATGATGTTCTGGCAGCGGTAGGGCGCGGCGAACTGGCCTCGTCCGATGTGCTGCGTGCCGTGTTCCCAGACTACAAGGAAGATCGCGTTGCAGTCCAATCCGCGCCGCCGCCAAAGGAAGAGGGTTGGCTGAGCCTGCGCAACGCGGCGGGGATGCTGTTCAAACTGCCGGGCCGCGCCAGTGAGGCGCGCAAAGTGCCGGAAACGAACGCCAAGACTGCCGTGCCGGTGCGCGGCGCGGGCAATGAGCTGCCCGTGACGTTCTCGCAGGACGGCGCCGTGCCGGGCGACCGCATCGTCGGCATCGTGACGCCGGGGCAGGGCATCACCATTTATCCGATCCAATCGTCCGCGCTGACAGCATTTGACGACCAGCCCGAGCGTTGGATCGACGTGCGCTGGGACATTGAAGAGGGCATGAAGGAACGCTTCCCCGCCCGCGTGTCGATCACCGCACTCAATGAGCCGGGATCGCTGGCCGACATCGCCCAGACAATCGCGCTCAACGAGGCCAACATCCACAAGCTCGAAATGGCCAACACCGCGCCTGATTTCACCGAAATGATGTTTGATCTGGAAGTGTGGGACCTGAAACATCTCAACAGGCTGATCTCGCAGCTGAAGGAAAAATCTTGTGTATCGGCGGCAAGGCGTGTTTACGGCTGACCATCTGAGCGAAAACGCTGCCGCGGCGGCCATCTCTGGCGATTTTCTGCGCTTCCGGTGCTCACGTACTTAAAGTACGCTCCGCTCCGGTTCTCGAAAATCACCACATATGACCCGCCGCAACAGGTTTTGGCCCAGACGGTATGGCAGAAGGAGAGTTTTAATTGACCGTCGATGAAGTGCTCGAAATTTTCCGCTCGGCTGGAGCCATCCTGCACGGCCATTTCATATTGACGTCAGGCCTGCGCTCACCGGTGTTTTTGCAAAAGGCGCGCGTGTTCATGCATGCAGACAAGACAGAGAGACTGTGCAAGGCGCTGGCGGAATTGATTCTCGAAAAGGTTCCGGGCAAGATCGATTATGTTGTTGGGCCCGCCATCGGCGGGTTGATCCCGGCCTATGAGACGTCGCGCCATCTTGGCGTTCCGGCAATCTGGGTTGAGCGCGAGAATGGCGAGTTCCGGCTGCGGCGGTTCGAGATTGAGAAGGGCGCGCGCGTTGTCATTGTCGAAGACATCGTGACAACGGGACTTTCCATACGCGAGACAATCGATTGCCTGAGCAAGCTTGGCGCGGAAGTTGTTGCCGCAGCCTGCATCATTGACCGCTCGGCGGGCAAGGCCAATGTCGGCGCGCCGCTGGTTGCGCTGGCGGAATATGCGGTTCCGGCCTATCCGGCGGACCAGCTTCCACCGGAATTGGCGGCAATTCCTGCAATCAAACCCGGCAGCCGCAATATATGACACATCCGCGCTACAAATCTGTGCCAGACATGTCTATCTTTGGAGTTGTCTCTTGGCGTCTAGAGACTTTCGTTGGAATAAGGCATCCGGTTTACCTGAAATGATCATGAAATCACGGCAACAGAAGGGATGGCTGCAAGGCCTGCAGCGGCTCTTTTGGCCGCAAAAATCCTATCTGCGGTCTCTGCGCTACTACGGCAAACGCATCCTGCGCATCCGCGCGACACCCAACGCGCTTGCCGCCGGTTTTGCGGCAGGCATATTTGCGGCGTTCTCGCCCGCGCTCGGTCTTCATATCATACTGGCGCTTGTTCTTGCGTGGGGATTGGGTGGCAACTTGATCGCTGCGGCGTTGGGCACGACAGCTGCCAACCCGCTGACGTTCCCGTTAATGGTCGCCGGTGAATACAAGATCGGCACGTCGCTGTTTGGCGGCGAGGGCGAATTGCATGTGCCGCTGCATGTTATCGGTGCCAAGCTGATGCATCTCGATTTTGGCTCCATGTGGCAGCCGGTGCTCAAGCCGCTGCTTGCGGGATCTGTGCTGCTGGGCGCGGTGTTCGCGGTGGTTGCATATTTTCTCGTGTTGAAATCAGCGTCCGCTTTCGCCGCGCGCAGGCATGAGCGGTCCGAAGCCCGCAAAGCGCAGCTTCCATGATTGTCGGCCTCGGCAGCGACTTGATTGATATCCGCAGGATAGAAAAGTCGCTTGAACGCTATGGCGACCGGTTCACGCAGCGCCTGTTCACCGACGTTGAGCAGCGCAAATCCAACGCCCGCCACCAGCGCGCAGCGTCCTATGCCAAACGATTCGCGGCGAAGGAAGCCTGCTCGAAAGCGCTGGGCACCGGCATTTCCCATGGCGTGTTCTGGAAGGACATGGGTGTCATCAATCTTCCAAGCGGCAAACCGACGATGAAGCTGACTGGCGGTGCGGGGATACGCCTGCGCGCCATGATGCCGCAAGGCCATGATCCGGTGGTGCATTTGACCATTACGGACGACTATCCGCTGGCTCAGGCCTTCGTCATCATCGAGGCCGTACCAGCCACGCAATCGACATGATCGCCCCTGATTGCAGGGCGGTTGCCCCTTTGCAGGCAATCGACTAAGACGCATTTGACCCGAAAGAGGATAATATGAGCGTGGCTGAAACACAAAAGACCAAAAGCTCCGGTGGCATTGGCGAGACGATAAGCGTGATCCTGCAAGCGCTGCTGCTCGCGCTGCTCATCCGCAGCTTCCTGTTCCAGCCATTCAACATCCCTTCAGGCTCCATGCGCCCGACATTGCTGGAGGGTGACTACCTGTTCGTGTCGAAGTATGCCTATGGATACTCAAAGCACTCCTTCCCCTTCTCGCCGAACCTGTTCTCTGGTCGCATCTGGTCCGCCGAGCCGCAGCGCGGCGACGTGCTGGTCTTCAAGTTCCCCAAAAACCCGAGCGTTGATTACATCAAGCGCGTGATTGGCCTCCCGGGCGACAAAATTCAGATGATCGGCGGCGTTTTGACCATCAACGGCGCAGCCGTGAAGCGCGAGAAGACGGGTGTGATCGACAATTTTGATGTCACCGAATTGCAGCGGCCTGTAGATGTTTATCACGAGACACTGCCGAACGGCGTCAACTTTGACACGCTCGACATCGATCCGGACACGCTTGCCGACAACACCCGGGAATTCACTGTGCCGGATGGCCACTATTTCATGATGGGCGACAACCGCGATAATTCCAACGACAGCCGGTTCGAAGTCGGCATGGTTCCGTTTGAAAACCTCGTTGGCCGCGCCAACATCATCTTCTTCTCCATCGGTGGCGGGCACAGCGCGCTTGAGCTGTGGACCTGGCCGACGAACCTGCGCTTTGGCCGGTTCTTCAACTGGGTCAATTGATGGCCGGCGAGCGCCTGAAAAATATCGCCGCGTGGGCGCTTGAGCAAACCGGACACAGTTTCAACGAGGTCGAACGGCTAGACCGCGCGCTGACCCATTCCAGCGCGCGCTCAAAATCCAAGGCCAATTACGAACGGTTGGAGTTCCTCGGCGACCGCGTGCTTGGACTGGTTGTGGCTGAACTGCTCTTTGCTGATTATCCGGAGGCCGATGAGGGTGAACTGTCATTGCGCTTCAACCAGTTGGTTGATGCCAAGACCTGCTCGGAAATCGCCACTGCGATCAATCTTCCCGGCCTCATTCGAGCAGGTTCCGATCTCGGCGATCCGGGCGACAAGCGGCATATCAATGTGCGTGCAGACGTGATCGAAGCCTTGATCGCCTCGCTTTATCAGGACGGCGGCATGGATGCTGCGCGCACGTTCATCAAGCGGCACTGGGCCTCGCGTGTGTCCGGCACCAATGCGCCGCGCCGCGACCCGAAAACTGAAATGCAGGAATGGGCGCACCGCGACGGCGCAACCGCCCCGGTCTATACAATTATCAGCCGCGAGGGCCCGGACCATGAGCCGCATTTTGTGGTAAGTGTTGCATCGGGTGCCTATCCGGACGAAAACGGCGAGGGACGCTCCAAGCGCCTTGCAGAGCAGGATGCGGCAACGCGCTTTCTGATCAAACGCGGCGTGTGGGCCGACGAAGGACAATAGAGATGACTGATATGTCAACCCGCTCCGGCTTTGTCGCGCTGCTCGGCGCGACCAACGCCGGCAAGTCGACGCTGGTCAACCAGCTGGTCGGCACCAAGGTTTCCATTGTGTCGCACAAGGTGCAGACCACGCGCGCGCTGATCCGCGGCATTATCACCGAAGGCCAGACGCAGATGGTGCTGGTCGATACGCCCGGCATTTTCACGCCGCGCCGCCGCCTTGACCGCGCAATGATTTCCACCGCCTGGTCAGGTGCCAAGGATGCGGACATTGTTCTTTTCATCGTCGATGCCGAGCGCGGTTTTGCGGGCGATGCGGGGAAAATCCTGGAAAGCCTGAAAGATTCCAAGCATCGCAATGCGCTTGTGCTCAACAAGGTTGACCGTGTTGATCCGCCGAAATTGTTGGATCTGGCAAAAGATGCCTCGGAAATTGCCAGCTTTGAGCGTGTGTTCATGATTTCGGCGCTCAACGGCTCCGGCTGCAAGGATCTGGTTAAATGGCTCTCTGACGCGCTGCCGGAAGGGCCATGGTATTATCCGGCCGACGAGATATCCGACATGCCGATGCGCAATCTGGCGGCGGAAATCACCCGCGAAAAAATCTACGACCGCCTGCATCAGGAACTGCCATACCACTCCCATGTCGAAACCGAAAAATGGGAAGAGATGAAAAACGGCGACGTGCGCATTCAGCAGGTGATTTTCGTCGAGCGTGAGAGCCAGCGCAAAATCGTGCTCGGCCACAAGGGCGAGACGATCAAGGCCATCGGGCAGGCGTCCCGGCTGGAACTGGCGGGTATTCTCGAGCAGAAAGTGCATCTGTTCCTGTTTGTCAAAGTGCGTGAAAACTGGGGCGACGACCCGGCGCGCTTCCGCGAAATGGGCTTAGACTTTAACGCTTGAGTTCACCGACCTTTAGAGCAATCTGCATCTCATGGACTGGCAGGACGAAGGAATCATCCTTGGCACGCGGCGGCACGGCGAGACGAGCGTCATTGCCGAACTGATGACGCGCGACCATGGCCGTCATCAGGGTTTGGTGAAAGGTGGACGGAGCTCCAAGCAGCAACCGCTGCTTCAGATCGGCAATCACGTCGAGGTCAAATGGCGAGCCCGGCTTGATGAGCATCTTGGCCAATATACAATGGAGCCAATCGCCTTTTCTGCAGCAAAATTGATGGAAAGCCAGATGGCGCTGAACGGCATGCAACTGCTCGCCTCGCATCTGCGCCTGTTGCCGGACCGCGATCCGCATCCGGCGCTGTTTGATGCACTCGCCGCCATCATCGGCCATTTTGACCAGCCGGTTCTGGCGGTTGAATTCATGGCGCGGTTCGAGTTGCGGCTGCTTGAGGACCTTGGCTTTGGTCTTGATCTCAACGAATGTGCGGCGACAGGCGTAACGCAGGAACTTATCTACGTGTCGCCAAAATCGGGCAGGGCGGTCTCGCGCGATGCCGGGCATCCTTGGGCCGACAAGCTACTCATATTGCCGCAATTCCTCGAGGACCGTCCGGGCTGCGGCCTTGATGCCGCGTCGGCGCAGGCGGCTTGGAAGCTCGCCGCATTCTTCCTCAACCGCAACGTCTGGAAGCCGCGCGGCATAGCGCCGCCTGAAGCGCGGGCGGCGTTTCAGCAGCATGCTTTGGCTCTGATCTCCTGAAAGTGGAAAGGCCGCAGCCCTGGAATGCTGCGGCCTGCTTTAAGACAAGTGCTATCAATCAGGCAATCTTGCCGCCAGCCTGCTTGGTGACGACAACCACGGCAGGGCGCGTCGGCATATTGGCGGCAAAGTCCGGCCACCGCGTTGCAGGTTTTTCAAATGTGGCAAGACCTTCATCACCCGGATGCTGGACCGCGAGGAACAGCGTATCGCCGGTCGGATTGAACGTTGGTCCGCACATTTCCGCGCCAACCGGCACACGGAAGAACAGCTTTGACGTGCCGCGCATCGCGCCTTCGGTTTCGACGGCCCAGAGACCGTCGGTGCGCCCGGTGGCTTTCTGGTTGTTGCCATCAGTTGCCACCCACAGACGGCCATCAGCGTCGATGGCGCAATTGTCCGGCATGCCAAACCAGCCGTTCTTGGTGGTCGCGGTCGAGAACGACGCGCCGACTTCGGCCACAGACGGGTCGCCGCACTTCAGCAGCACTTCCCATTTTGACTTGGTCGAAGCAAAGTCGCCGTCCGTTTCGGTAATTTCGATGATGTGGCCGAAAGCGTTTTCCGCACGCGGGTTCGCCGCATCGAGCTGATCTGCCTTGCGCTTGGTGTTGTTCGTGAGCATGCAATAGACCTTGCCGGTCTTGGCATTGGGCTGCACATCCTCGGGCCGGTCCATCTTGGTCGCGCCGAGAACATCGCCCGCACGCCGCGCCTCGATCAGGACAGAGGCCTGATCGGCAAAGCCGTTGGCAGCGTCCAGTCCGCCCTGGCCGTGCACCATCGGCAACCATTCCATCGTGCCGTCTTCGCTGAACTTGGCAACATAAAGGACGCCATCATCGAGAAGGTCAGCATTGGCGGCGCGGTTCGCGGGGTCGAACTTGCCGTTGGTCACGAACTTGTAGACATAGTCGAACCGCTCGTCGTCGCCGCAGTAGAACACCACGCGGCCATCCTTGTTGACGACGCTTTCCGCGCCTTCGTGCTTCATGCGGCCAAGCGCAGTGCGCTTCTTCGGCACCGAGTTCGGGTCCATCACGTCGACCTCGACCACCCAGCCGAACCGGTTCGGCTCGTTGGCTTCCTTGGTGACGTCAAACCTGTCGTGGAACTTGCCCCAATTGTAGCTGCCGGCAGGCACGCCATAACGCTTGTAGTTGGCAGTCTCTGGATGCGTTTCCGGCAATTCGCCGAGGAAATAGCCGTGGAAGTTTTCCTCCGACATCAGCCACGTGCCCCAGGGCGTCACGCCGCCCGCACAATTGTTGAGCGTTCCGAAGACTTTGACACCTGCCGGATCGGCATTCGTCTTGACCCGCGCATGCCCGGCGGCTGGTCCGGTCATCTCCATTTCGGTATCAAGCGTGATGCGCCGGTTCATCTTGCCGTCAAGCACCGGTGCCCACTTGCCGCCTTCGCGCTTGATCTCGATGACGGTGCCGCCATGGGCGGCCATTTCAATACTGACGAGTTCCTTGGTGAACTCGCCCATCTTGACCTTGTCCTTGCCTTCGTCATCCTTGCCGACGGTCGCCCAGTTTGGGAACATCAGTTCGGCATTGGTGTATTCGTGGTTGACGACCAGCAGTCCATGGTCGGCATTGCCATCAAGCGGAATGAAACCGACATAGTCATTGTTGTAGCCGAACTGCCGGGCCTGTGCTGCGGCAGTCTGGTTCATCGGGTCAAAATCGGGTGAATCTGCGAACACCTTGTCGCCCCAGCGCAAAAGCACATTGGCGTCATAGCCTTCCGCGACATGGTGCGTTTCATCAATGCCGGCTTCGATTTCCGTGAAGTCGAAAGTGGCCGCGCCCTCGGCGCGCGCCTCATCGGCGGTCATCAAGGCCAGCGGGCTGACCGTCGCGGCAATTGCGGAGACAGCGAGCGAACCCTGGAGGAAAGACCGGCGCGAGAAGCGGCGGTTGATGATGTCGCCCATGGTCGGATTTGCCGAGGCATTACGGCCGATGTCTTCACCTTCTTCGCGCAGGTCGGTCGGCGTCTTGATGTTGGACGGATGAATGGTCATCGCAAGGCTCCTCTTGAAACTGGAATTATTCCAAGAAGAGCGGCATTGCGTGACAGACGTATGAACATAGCCGGCTCTGTGAATAAACTTGTCAGGCTGCCGACAGTGCTGGCCTGTAAACCGGCGCTTCCCTGATCGGCCAATGCACGGCAGCAGCAAAGATGCCTAGTCCGACGCCCAGCCACCACACCGGGTCATAGGTTCCGTATTTCACGAAGAACACGCCGCCGAGCCATATGCCGAGGAAAGAGCCGATCTGGTGCGAAAAGAACACCAGACCGCCCAAAAGGCCAAGATGCCGCGTGCCGAACATGATCGCCACCAGCGCATTGGTCGGCGGCACGGTGGATAGCCACAAGAGGCCCATCACGGCTGAGAAGATGATCACGGACGTGGGCGTCTGCGGCAAGAGCAGGAAGGCGGTGACGGCGATAGAACGTCCGATGTAAATCAGCGCGAGCAGTATTTGCTTGGGATAGCGCTGGCCCATCACACCGGCTGCAAGCGAGCCGATGATGTTGAAGAAGCCGATCAGCGCCAGCCCGATCACGGCGTACTTTGCTTCAATGCCGATGTCGCCGATGTAGGCCGGGAAATGGGCGGTGATGAACGCGACTTGGAAGCCGCAGACGAAGAAGCCCGCTGTGAGCAACACATAGCTGCGGTGGCCGTAAGCCTCGCGCAACGCCGCACCGATGGTCTGCTCGGCATCAGTCTGCTTGAACGAGCCCGAAGAGGAATTGCCGCGCAGCGGGATGGCAAGGATCGGGATGATCAGCATCATTGCCGACATGATCTGCAGTGAGCTTGCCCAGCCATAATTGTTGATGAGACTCTGGCTGAGCGGGGCAAACACGAACATGCCAGCCGATCCTGCGGCAGTGCCAAAACCATAGACCATTGAGCGGTTCTCAGCCGACACGTTGCGCGCAAATGCCGAAAGCACGATGCCGTAGGAGCCGGCGGCGATTCCAAGCCCGACCATGATGCCGCCGCCAACGTGCAGCATCCACGGCGCGCTTGAGATTGACATCAAAATCAAACCGCCGCTGTAGAAGACTGCTGACATTGCCAGCACTTTCCAAGTGCCGAACCGGTCGGCAATCGCGCCGAACACCGGCTGCCCAAGCCCCCAGAACAGGTTCTGGATCGCCATCGCCATGCCGAATGTCGCCCGGTCCCAGCCAGTGTCGTGCAGCATGGGCAGCTGAAAAAAGCCCATCGCCGAGCGCGGCCCGAATGTCATCAGCGCAATCAGGCAGCCTGACGCGACGATGAGCCAGGGAATGTCGCTGGAAGCGGTTTTCGGCTGCGCGGATGCGGACATGGGATGCTCCTGATTTGGTACTGAGACTATCGCCAATGAACCATTCGCTCAAATGGAAAGAATGTAGGGATTGATCGGTTTTGGTGATGAATGCAGTCGACCTTCTCGTGCTTGGCATTAGGGATTGTTAGATATTGTTAGATTTTCTAGCCTCAAGTGATGAAACACGAAGCCATGAAAACCCTCACCATCTCACTCTCCCCACATCAGGTGAGGCGTCTGCATGATGCGGTGGGGTCCGGTCAATACGCTTCCAACAGCGAAGTGGTCCGCGACGCTCTGCGGCTCTGGGAGCAGCGCGAGGAAATTCACATGCTGGAACTGGCTCGTCTGAAGCGGGCCTATGAGGAGGGCATGTCGAGCGGCGATGCGCGCGAGATTGATCCAAAGTCCTTCTTGTCTGGCATGAAGGCAGAATTGGCCGCGCGTGACTAAGGTTCTCTACAGTCCGCGTGCTGAACAGGATCTTCGCGATATTTGGAAGCACATTGCCCCGGAAAATCCTGATGCTGCCGACGCTTTGCTGACGCGGATATTTGACCGCCTGGAACTCGCTGCAAGCCAACCGCTTATGGGTGTCAAGCGACCGGAACTAAGTTCGACAGCGTGAACGCTGGTAGAAGGAAACCATGTTCTTGTTTGCGAGCCTTCTGGTGAGGGCATTCTGGTCGTCACAATCGTTCACGGTGCGCGAAATCCGGATGATTGGCTCTGAAAGAGCAAATGTTTATTGCCTATAACCACGATGGCAGCGCATCTGTCGCACCGTCTTGCTTTCGCCGCCAACGGGTCATAAATCAATCTTCGATCCGGCATGCCTCAAGGTTGTGCTGGTGCGGGCATCGGGAGGACTGACATGGCGGCTGTTTCGGGAGAAATGGGCACAAAAGGTGGTGGAAAGACTGCCGCAGAGCGTTTTGGTGTCCTGCCCAGACCGGACCTTGCCTATACGCCCGCCGTCGCCAAGGAAACCGCCCATCTATACGAGCGCGTCAAGACCATAATCCCCGAAATCGAGTGGCCGGTTTACGCGCCTTATGTGCACGCCATCAATCGGCTGAAGAAACAGCGCAACGCCGTCATACTGGCGCACAATTACCAGACGGCGGAAATCTACAATTGTGTCGCCGATATTGTCGGCGACTCTCTGCAGCTTGCCCGCGAAGCGACGCGTGTCGATGCGGAGATCATCATTCAGGGCGGCGTCCATTTCATGGCCGAGACGTCGAAACTGCTGAATCCGCAAAAGACTGTGCTGATACCCGATGCCAAGGCGGGCTGCTCGCTCGCTGAATCGATCACCGGTGCGGACGTGCGTGCGCTGCGGGCCAAATATCCCGGCGTGCCGGTCGTCACCTATGTCAACACATCGGCAGACGTGAAGGCAGAGACCGACATCTGCTGCACATCGTCGAACGCGGTCTCTGTGGTCGAGAGCTTCGGCGTTGATACCGTCTTGTGCATCCCGGACGAATTCCTGGCGCTCAATGTCGCGGCACAGACCAAGGTGAAGATACTCACCTGGAAGGGCCACTGCGAAGTGCACGAGCGCTTCACTGCTGATGAGCTCTTGGCCTATAAACAGGCCGATCCGGACATCCAGATTGTCGCGCATCCAGAATGCCCGCCGGAAGTTGTCGCCGTCTCAGACTTTTCCGGCTCCACCTCGGGCATGATCCGCTATGTCAAGGAAAACAAGCCGAGGAAGGTGCTGCTTGTCACTGAATGCTCGATGGCCTCCAACGTCGCGCTCGAAGCGCCGGACACGGAGTTCATCAAACCGTGCAACCTCTGCCCCCACATGAAGCGCATCACGCTGCCGAAGATCCTCGACAGTCTGCTCTACATGACCGAGGAAGTGACGGTTGACCCCGCCATCGCAGGCCGCGCACGTCTGGCGGTTGAACGCATGATCAATTTGCAGAATTGAAGTCATAAATGCCAAATTCCCCGATCGACCAATATCCGCCGCAGTCGTGGACCGGCATTGACGACATCGTCATCGTCGGTGGCGGTTTGGCTGGATTGTTTTGCGCGTTGAAGCTCGCGCCCCGCCCTGTGACGATCTTGGCTGCTGCCCCCATTGGACGTGGTGCGTCAAGCGCTTGGGCGCAGGCGGGCATTGCGGCCGCCATCGGCAAGGGAGACACATTTGAAAAGCATCTGGCCGACACGGTCACCGCTGGTGCCGGCATCGTCGATGAGAAGATTGCCAGCCTGATGGTGCGGCAGGCACCTGACCGGATTTTCGACCTCTTGTCCTATGGCGTGCCGTTCGACAAGGATCTGGAGGGCAAACTCGTCCAGTCGCGCGAGGCGGCACATTCGGAAAACCGCGTCGTGCGCGTGCGCGGCGACATGGCAGGCAAGGCGATCATGGAGGCGCTGATTGCCGCCGTGCGCAAAACGCCATCAATCCGGGTGCTCGAAAGTTTTGTTGTCGAAGAGCTGATCTCCGATGGTCGCTATGTTTCTGGTGTCATTGCCCGTGCCGATGGCGGGCGCTCGCAAAAGCGGGTGCAGTTTCCTGCCCGGGCCGTTGTGCTGGCATCCGGCGGCGTCGGCCACCTGTTTGCTGTGACAACAAACCCTTCCGAAGCGCGCGGCGGCGGTTGCGGCATGGCGGCGAAGGCCGGTGCGACAATTGCCGATCCGGAATTCGTGCAATTTCACCCGACAGCGATC
>JANPGC010000198.1:0-2682 GCA_031423755.1 Phyllobacteriaceae bacterium
ATCGGCCTTGGCAGCACGATGCTTGGGCCCATCGAGGCTTGGCAGCGCACGCTCGATGTCAACCTCTGGGGCGTCATTCACGGCACCAAGACATTTCTGCCGGGCATGCTGGCACACGGCGAGCCGGGCATAATCATCAATACAGGTTCCAAGCAAGGCATCACCACCCCGCCCGGCGACACCGCCTACAACACCTCCAAGGCGGGCGTGAAAGTGTTCACCGAAGCCTTGGCGCACGAGCTGCGCAACACCGAAGGCGCAAAACTGGCCGCGCATTTGCTGATCCCCGGTTTCGTGTTCACCGGCATGACCGCCGGAAACCAGACCGAAAAGCCCGCAGCCGCATGGACGCCGGAACAGACCGTCGCATTCATGCTCGAGAGCATCGGCAATGGCGATTTCTATATCCTCTGCCCCGACAACGACGTGCCGCGCACTCTCGATGAGCGCCGAATTCTCTGGGCCGCGCAAGACATCACAGAAAACCGCCCGCCACTATCGCGATGGCATCCCGACCATGCCGAAGCATTCAAGGCGTTCGCAAAGCGCGTATGAACAACTTCCGCCTGCGGAAATACATTTTAGATCGGCCCCTGGCTCACGAAGCAACCTCCCCAACAATCGACCGCTTAAAACCTACCTGAGGGCGACGGGCAGAGGGGTCGGTTCAATACTCCGGCTCAACCGAAATATCTCTGAAGGATCGAAGCGGGCCTTGGCCTAGCGCCGCGGGCAACGGCATCATAACAGACACCCTTTGCCAGAATCCGGCTGCCATTCGGAAAACTGCCCATTTGAATTGTTGGCGCGCGAGGAATATTGCTGAGAGTGGCATAAACAGATATCCATCAGCCCTCAATCGCGAGTGTGTTCAGCGAGGAATTTACCAATGCCCAAGGCATACATCGTCGCAAGTATCAACGTCACCGATCCAGACGGTTATGAGGCCTACGTGAACGGAGCGGTGAAAGTCACCAAAGAGGTCGGCGGCAGGTTGCTGGTGAGCGGCGGCCGGACCGAAGCAATTGAAGGCACATTCCACAACCGCATCGTCGTCATAGAGTTCGAGAACATCGAAGCGGCACGTGAGGCCGCAGCGGGTTACTCAGCCTTGCGCGATACGCGCGGCACTTCTGCCCCCGATTACGATTCGATCATCGTCGAAGGAATATAGTATCAAGCGGGCTTTCAAGCATACGCGGGCGACAAATTGCGCGTCCGTCACAGCGTCTTTGTGCCGCAAGGCAATTGGCCTCAGCCGCTAAACTCTACGAGTATCGTAATAAGATTTTGGTGCCCCCGACATGATTCGAACACGCGACCCCCTGATTACAAATCAGGTGCTCTACCAACTGAGCTACAAGGGCAGTGAGGTGCCGTTAGCACACGGAATCGCACAGGAAAACAGTTTTCGGAAAGCTGTACGAGAAATTTGTAATGTTTCGCGGCCATGTTATCGCTGACCGCACCGGAGCAACAGCATGCAGACTGCCCTCGCCTTCATATCCTCAGATACCGCCGAAGCGACGGCGGCGGCAAAACATCTGGCGGCGCTCTATGGCAATGAAAAGCCCGGGGACGCAAACGTCATTGTTGCCCTTGGCGGCGATGGATTCATGTTGCAGATGCTGCATCGGTTCATGAACTCGGGCAAACTGATCTTCGGCATGAACCGCGGCTCTGTCGGCTTTTTGATGAACGAATTCCGCGACGTCGGCCTGAACGAACGCATCGAGCGCGCGACGCCTGAAACCATCCGTCCGCTGGAAATGATCGCGCAGGACGCGAGCGGCAAGGCGTTCAAGGCAAACGCCATCAACGAAGTCTCGCTCCTGCGCCAATCCTATCAGGCCGCCAAGCTGCGCATTATGGTGGACGGCAAGGAACGGCTGGACGAGCTGATTTGCGACGGCGTAATGCTGGCAACACCCGCCGGATCAACTGCCTACAATCTCTCCGCCCAAGGCCCGATCCTGCCGCTCGACGCGCCGCTTTTGGCGCTGACCCCGGTCAGCGCCTTCCGCCCCCGCCGCTGGCGCGGCGCGCTTTTGCCAAACCAATCCGTGGTCGATATCGAAATTCTCGAACCGCAAAAGCGCCCCGTTAACGCGGTTGCCGACCACAATGAAGTGAAGTCGGTCGTGCATGTTTCTGTGCGCCAGTCGCAGACTTCAACCGTGACACTGCTGTTTGACGAGAGTCATTCATGGGACGAACGGATATTGGCGGAGCAGTTCCGGTATTGAACGGCTGGTTTCATGCAGATGCGTGAAAAGGTTGACAATTTGTTCCCATGGCCTTACGGGCAAGTCAAGCCGTGCACACCGCACGCTTTGCGCAGAAATAGCGTTCAACCTTTGGGCCACGTTGATGGCCCGTCGGGCACACCAATAAGACCTGACCCACCCGGATCCATTTCCCCTTGACCACATTCGCCGAACTTGGCTTGTCCGCTAAAGTCCTCGCCGCCGTCACAGACGCCGGTTACACCGAACCCACTCCCATTCAGGCAGGCGCCATTCCTCATGCCATCGCCGGCAAAGACGTGCTTGGCGTCGCCCAGACCGGCACCGGCAAGACAGCCGCCTTCGTGCTGCAAATGATCACACGCCTCGAACGGGGCCGTGCCCGCGCTCGCATGCCGCGCACGCTCATTCTCGAACCGACGCGCGAACTCGCAGC
>JANPGC010000199.1:0-10473 GCA_031423755.1 Phyllobacteriaceae bacterium
GCGCTCGACCTGGGCCGACAGGGCAGCTTACGACCGGCAGGCACGCAAACTGTCAGGCATGTTCATCGACAATTTCGCCAAGTTTGAAACCCATGTTGATGCCAGTGTTCTGGGTGCCGCGCCGCAATGGCTTGCAGCTGCGGAGTAGAGACCGGCCCGGAGCTGCTCCGGGCCGCAAATCTTCATTTCATTTTCAGTGTCTCGCCAAGCAGGCCCTTCAAGCCCGACTTGGGCAAAGTGCGGTAATCGCACGAGATGCCGGGGCCGTCGGTGTCGTAACATGTGACGGTCTGGCCGCTTGGCAGGCGGCATTTGTGGCCGCCTGCGCTCACCATTGTCAAAGTCCCGCCCGCTGCGCGGCATCTTGCATCAAACGTGCCGATGCTGATGGTTGAAGAGACCGATTTGGCGATGGCGGGTGAAAGCCCTGCGGCGAAGCTTGTCATTGCCAGCGCGGCAGCGAAAATGGTGGTGGTGTGGAGGCGCATTTGTCTTCCTTTCAAGTTGAAATGCCTGTCCCTCCCCCTGTGTATTGGTGAGCGCGCCAAAGGTTCATCACCCATCCGGCACAACCCTGCGTCCAGCCTTGCGATTTTTTGCTTTTCTTTTGCTGCCGACCCGTCCATGCAACCGCCAAAGGCAGTTTGGACCCATGGCGGCAGAACCGATCTTTCAAGGACGCGGCATCATCGTCACCGAGGACATGGTGGATGAGAAGTTCACGCGCGCCCAAGGGCCGGGCGGCCAGAATGTCAACAAGGTGGCGACCGCAGTGGAGCTGCGCTTTGTCATGGACCGGGCGGAATTGCCCGAACCGGTCCGCATCCGCCTTATTGCGCTTGCTGGCCAGAGGGCGACGAAAGACGGCGAGATCATTGTCTTTGCCGACAAGTTCCGCACGCAGGACCGCAACCGTCAGGACGCGCGCGAGCGGCTTTCAGCACTGATCGCCAAAGCCGCAGAACCCCCACCCCCGCCCCGCCGCAAGACCAAACCGTCGAAAGGCGCGGTGGAAAGGCGGTTGAAGGAAAAGACCGGGCGCGGGACGATAAAGAAGAACCGGGGGCGGGTCAGCGATGACTAGTAATTGGGATTTGTGATTTGCCGATTCAAACCGGTACGGCAGTCATTAGGGGTGTGCACCGTCGGCTGCTGGACCGGGTAGCGCCAATATCGGCTGAAAACTTGCAATAGACGCTTGGAGAGTATCATATTTGTGATCTGGTTGGCGGTTGACCTGCTGACCCAAAGTACTTTGTCTCTGGCAAACCAAATAATCGGAGGCTTCCATTTCTATCGTTTCGACATTGGCATTCTACCTTGCTTCTCTAAATTTCTTACTTGCGAGGTTAGCCGGAACATGTACGCAAGGAGACGCAGGTCGGCTTTGGGGCGTAATCATCTCTTTCGTGCTGTATACTGTGGCAGTTTCTGCGTTTCATAAATCGAAGCGCAAGACTGCCATTTTGTGGGCTTGCTTGCCGAACAGCTTCATTTTGGTGTGGCAAGTGGCATTTTCAGTGCGATTTCTTATCGCGGTCATGATGGGTGCTTCGGCCTGTGACGTGCTCGAAGGTGAGCCTGATTATCCCCATTCAGGTGACGAAGGTCTGCTTGCCGTTCTTTGGTTGTTGACATCGCTTATTGTGCCAATGGGGCTGGCCTTCAATGCCATGAAGGGTAGTCGAACCTCGGGCAATTAGCGCACTCGCGATTGGTTGCTAGTGGTCAGACTAGAGCGTCGTTCTTTGCGTTATGCGTTACGATCCCAAACTCCCCGAAGCCGTAGCCGAGATGTGGCCAAGAAAACTCGTCTCGGTGAGCCGTGACCGATGCTGCGATATGTGGTAGAAGAAGTCTTGGAAACAAATGGCCGCAAACATGAAATTCTTAGACGAAGACGAGGACGACATAGCCATTTACGACCAGAGAAAAGCCGAACTTGCCGTAGGCAACGATGGCGTCCTGCCCGCTGAGGTCAGTGCGATGATGCTTAAAGGCGACAGTCGGTTGAAAGCGATCCGGCGCTGGCGCTCAATCAAGCAGCTGGAACTTTCTGCCAAGTCCGGCGTCGGGCAAGGTTATCTATCCGACCTGGAAAACCGCAGGCGGACAGGCTCTCCGGAGACCTTGGCTGCACTCGCCAAGGCGCTGGACGTGCCGCTGGCTTGGATTGCCTAAAGTCGCCCGATCCTCTCGGTCAGCAATTCGAAAAACCCGTCATCGTCGATGTCGCGCATCACGGTCGCATTGGGCTCACGGCCGGTGACGTGCCACCAGTCGACGACCGTCATGCCCATGGTGAGTTCTGATGCGGCTTCAATCGCCACATTGCAAAGCCGACCCTTGAACAGACCGGGCTTCAAGAGATAGGCGATCACGCATGGATCATGTAGCGGGCCGCCGTCGGTGCCGTATTTCTGCTCGTCGAAACGCTCGAAAAAATCCAGCAGCTCCGCCGTTGCATCGCCGACTTGTGTTTTCATGGCGCGGAAGCGGTCGACGCGCACGCGGCTGGTCAGCGCCTTGTGGGTCACGTCCAGCGGCATCATGACGATGGGGATGCCCGACTTGAAGACAATCTCTGCCGCGTGCGGATCAACATAGATGTTGAACTCTGCGGCGGGCGTGATGTTGCCGCCCTCGAAAAAGCCGCCGCCCATCAGCACGATTTCGCGGACCTTGGGCGCAATCTGCGGCGCGCGGATCAGGGCGAGCGCAATGTTGGTCAGTGGGCCGAGCGGACAGAGCGTGATGTCGCCTTGCGGATTGGCAAGAATTGTCTCGACGATGAAGTCGACACCGTGCTGCGCCTGCAATTGCATTTTCGGCTCGGCAAGGTCCGGGCCGTCGAGGCCGGTTTTGCCGTGCACATGCTCGGCTGTCACCAATGGGCGGATAAGCGGGCGCACCGCCCCGGCATAGACTTTCACGTCCGGCCGGCCGGCCAATTCGCAGACCTTTCGGGTGTTTTTCTCGGTGTAGTGCAGCGGTACATTGCCCGCGACGGCTGTTATGCCGACGACATCCAGCTCCGGGCTTGCCAGCGCCAACAGGATTGCGACCGCATCATCCTGTCCCGGGTCCGTGTCGATGATGATTTTGCGTGCCATTCCGATTCCCTTGCCCAATCAATGTTTTCCCTGCCGCTTGAAGACAGGCGGCGAAAAGACCATATCTTCATCAGCCGGGCAAATGCCGTTTTCGGGTTTGTCCGCAAGAGTCGCTTTGTAACAGGACTTTGGTGATGACACGCGTAACTGCTTTTTCCAATCCGCTCCTTCTCGGCTTTGATGCCGTGGAACGCACACTTGAGCGCGTCGCCAAAACCGGAGACGGCTATCCGCCTTACAACATTGAGCGCCTTGCGCCCGAGAATGGCGGCGAGCGCCTGCGCATCACGCTTGCAGTCGCCGGATTTGCGGAAGGCGATCTGGAAGTGACGCTGGAAGACAACCAGCTGGTCATCCGCGGACGTCAGGGCGACGACAGCGAGCGGGAGTATCTGCATCGCGGCATTGCCGCGCGCCAGTTCCAGCGCTGCTTTGTGCTGGCGGACGGGATGCGTGTCGCCGGTGCCGAGCTAAAAAATGGACTGCTGTCGGTCGATCTCGACCGGCCCGAACCGGAACGGCTGGTACGGCGTATTAACATTGCTGTGTCTGAATGAGCGGCAAAGGAGTTTTGGGAATGAACACCAATAAAATCACACTCTCCGACCTGGATTTTGCCAGCCTCGGCGCGGGCGAAGTAGGCTATGTCCGCAAGATGAAGTCGGACGAGCTGACCCGCCGCTTTCCGGCGCTCAACCAGATCGCGCCCGGCCTTGACGTCTGGGCGCTGTTTGCCGCCAACGGCCAACCGATCATCCTTTCCGACCAGCGCTCCGCCGTGCTGGCAGGTGCGAGCGACAATGATATCGTGCCGGTCTGGCTGAACTGAATTTGTCTCTTTGATGCAATAGAGGTCGGGATTGCTCCCGGCCTTTGTCGTTTCAGAACAACGGGCTCTATCGAACAATGACCTTCGCGCCAGTCTCGACGCGGTTATAAAGATCGATCACGTCCTGATTCATCAGCCGGATGCAGCCGGATGACATGGCCTTGCCGATCGACCACCATTCGGGTGTGCCGTGCAGGCGGAAGCCCGTGTCGCCGCGCTTGTTGAACAGATACATTGCCCGCGCGCCGAGCGGATTGGTGATGCCCGGCTCCATGCCGCCGGCGTACTTTGCCAGTTCCGGCTTGCGGCCGATCATGTCCTTCGGCGGTGTCCATGTCGGCCATTCGCGCTTCAGGCCGACGCGCGCCGTGCCGCTCCACTCAAAGCCTTCTTTGCCGACGCCGATGCCGTATCGCACCGCCTTGCCGTCGCCGAGTATATAGTAGAGGTGGCGCTCGCCCGTATCGACGATCACCGTTCCGGGCTTTTCCTTGGCTGAATAGCTGACGGTCTGGCGCCTGAATTTGTCGGCGATCTTGCCCTGAGGGATCGACGGCAACCTGTAGCCGCCGTCGGAAATGGCCGTGTAGCTGGCGCGCGGCGCGAACGGGCCGCTGGCTGTGCAGCCCGCCGTTGCTGCAAGCGCCGCAAGTGACAGCGCTGTGAAAAGAGCACGCAATTTCATCGAATTCCCCAAAACATGTTTTCTGCAAACAGAAATACGCATGCCCCACTAACAATGGATTAACCATGTTTGGAAATGGTTTGGCAATACGAAGGCAAGTTTACCAATGCGGCGGCTTGGTCACTTCCACACCGGGCGCTGCGGTCTCCTCCAGCTCCAGAAACCGCGAAGTCAGCGAATCGAGCTTCTTTTGCAGCCGGTCGATCAATGTCCATTGCTCTGCCACCGCAACCGAAAGCTCGTCGATTGTCTTGCCCTGGTGGGCGACAGCGATCTGAAGCGTCACGATTTGCGGATCGGGAAGAATCGGCATGATTGAATTCCTGCGCATTTGCCGGTGAGTCTTCTCACTGGCACAGGAAATACAGTTGCGCCACCGTTTCGCCATGCTAGCCTGAATTCGGGATGCAAGTTTTGACTGTCCGGTCAAAAATCAATTGACCGGTTCGCAAATTGCAGACAGCGTGGTTTCAGGGAACAAACGACTTGATGGCAATGACTGTCAGGCGGAGGCAGGCAAATGAACACAGCGGCGGCGCCCGCCATTGAACTGATTGGCATCGACAAGCGCTTTGGCGCCGTGCATGCCAACAAGAACATCAACATGCTCGTGCCCAAGGGCACCATTCACGGCATCATCGGCGAGAATGGCGCAGGCAAATCGACATTGATGTCGATCCTCTACGGCTTTTACAGCGCCGACACCGGCGAAATCCATGTCAACGGCAAACCGGTCACAATTCGCTCAAGCCAGGACGCCATCAGCACCGGCATCGGCATGGTGCACCAGCATTTCATGCTGGTCGAAAATTTCACGGTGCTGGAAAACATCGTGCTCGGTGCCGAAGGTGGCGCATTGCTGCAGGGCGGCGAGGACAAGGCGCGCGTGGCGCTGAAAAAACTCGCCGACGATTATGAACTCGAAGTCGATCCGGACATGCTAATCGAGGACCTGCCGGTCGGCTTGCAGCAGCGGGTGGAAATCCTCAAGGCGCTGACGCGCGGCGCGGAGACGCTCATTCTGGACGAGCCGACAGGCGTGTTGACACCTGCCGAGGCAGACCATCTGTTCCGCATTCTTCGCCAGTTGAAAGATCAGGGCAAAACCATCCTGCTCATCACGCACAAGCTGCGTGAGATCATGGCGGTTACGGACAATGTATCGGTAATGCGGCGCGGCGAGATGGTGGCGACCTTGAAGACTGCCAACACCGATCCGGAGGAACTTGCCGAACTGATGGTTGGCCGCCGCGTCCTTTTGGAAGTGGACAAGGGAGCGGCAAAACCCGGCGAGGTGCGGCTGCGGGTTGAGGGGCTGACCGTCAAGGATGAATGGGGTGTGGCGCGCGTCGACAATGTCTCGTTCAATGTGCGCGATGGCGAGATTGTCGGCATTGCAGGTGTGTCCGGCAACGGCCAGTCGGAGCTGCTGGCCGCACTTGCGGGCATCCATAAAGCAGTGGCCGGCAAGATCATGCTCTCCGGTGAGACGATTGACCCGGTGCATGAGGCTGACCCCGCGAAGATGCGCGAGCGAGGGCTGGCGCATGTGCCGGAAGACCGGCATCACATGGGTCTTGTGCTGCCGTTCGAGGAAAACGAAAACGCAATCCTGGGCTATCATCGCTCAACGCAATATGGCGAAGGCTTCGACCTTGATCCGGACAAGGTGCGTGCCGACGCTGTGGTGAAAATCAAGAAATTCGACATCCGCCCGGACAATCCGCGCCTGAAGACGGCGAATTTCTCCGGCGGCAACCAGCAGAAAATCGTGCTTGCCCGCGAGATGGAGCGCGATCCGAAAATGCTGCTCGTTGGCCAGCCGACGCGCGGTGTTGATATTGGCGCGATAGAATTCATCCACAAACAGCTGATCGCCATGCGCGACCAAGGCAAGGCGATCCTTCTGGTCTCGGTCGAACTCGACGAAATCCGCTCGCTGGCCGACCGCGTCTTGGTGATGTTTGCCGGGCGCATTGTCGGCGAGGTTTCGCCGGAGACCGACGAGGGCGAAATCGGGCTGCTGATGGCCGGTATCAATCGCAAGGAGGCTGCGGAATGAGCTCACCATTCGCCAAACTCCCGGCCTGGGTTGATTATGGTCTGATGCCGGTCACCAACGTCTTCGTCGGCTTCCTGATCGCCGGACTGGTGGTGTTGTTCATCGGTGAAAGCCCGTTGAATGCGGTGGCGATCCTGATTGATGGCGCGTTCGGGTCGGTCAACAATATATTCTATACGCTGTTCTATGCGACAAGCTTCATCTTCACCGGTCTTGCAGTCGCGGTGGCGTTTCATGCCGGGTTGTTCAACATTGGCGGCGAGGGGCAGGCCTATGTCGGCGGGCTTGGCGTTGCGCTAGTGGCGCTGGCACTCGACCGTTATGTGCCCTGGTATGTGACCGCGCCGCTGGCAATTGCCGCTGCTGCCCTGTTTGGTGCAGCCTGGGCCTACATACCGGCTTGGCTGCAGGCCAAGCGTGGCAGCCATATCGTCATCACGACGATCATGTTCAACTTCATCGCTGCCTCCTTCATGGTTTACACCATGAACAAATATTTGAAGCCTGCTGGCGCTATGGGGCCTTCATCGCGGCCTTTGGAGTCGGGGTCGTTTATTCCGAGGCTGGGTCAGGTGCTGGATTATTTCGGCATCAAGTCCGGCTCGGCTCCGGCCAACCTCACGTTCTTTGTGGCGCTGCTGGCAGCTTGGCTGGTGTGGAAGCTGATCTGGCGCACCAAGTTCGGATATGAGATGCGCACCTTCGGGCTCAACCCGTCGGCAGCGTCTTATGCAGGCATTTCCGGCACACGCGTGACCATTCTCACCATGCTGATTTCCGGCGGCCTTGCCGGGCTGATGGCGGTCAACACGATCCTTGGCAGCGTGCACAAGATCGAGCTCGACTTTGTCGCAGGCGCAGGTTTTGTCGGCATCGCCGTGGCGCTGATGGGCCGCTCGCATCCGGTCGGAGTCGTGCTGGCAGCGTTGCTTTTCGGCGCGTTATACCAAGGCGGCGCGGAATTGTCCTTTGCGGTGCCAGCAATCTCGCGCGACATGATCCTCGTCATTCAGGCGCTGGTGATCCTGTTTGCGGGCGCGCTGGAAAACCTGTTCAGGCCATTTTTTGCGCAACTGTTCACCCCAAAAGCGGCAACGGCAGGAGCCTGATCATGGACACAACGATCCTGTTCTCGGTTCTCGACTCGACAATCCGCCTCACGGTGCCGATCCTCTTATGCTGCCTTGGCGGGCTCTATTCCGAGCGTTCCGGCGTGTTCGACATCGGCATTGAGGGCAAGATGCTGTTCTCGGCCTTCTCAGCCGGCGCAATCGCCGCAGCAACCGGCTCTGCATGGCTCGGCCTTGGCGCGGCAATCCTCACCGGCATCACATTCTCGCTTCTGCACGGTTATGCCTCGATAACCCAACGCGGCAATCAGATCGTCTCCGGCGTGGCGATCAACTTCCTTGCCGCAGGGCTGACGGCGCTTCTCGGCAAGGCATGGTATCAACAAGGCGGCAAGACGCCCCAGCTGGAACCTTCGGCCCGTTTCCAGCCGATCAACCTTCCCGGCGCTGAGGCGGTCAAAGATGTCCCGCTTCTCGGACGCATCTACGAAGGACTGATCTCCGGGCACAATGTGTTGGTATACATCGCCCTTCTAGCCGTGCCACTGACATGGTGGATCATCTACCGCACCCGCTTTGGCCTGCGGCTGCGCGCGGTCGGCGAGAATCCGGCGGCGGTGGATACGGCGGGCATCTCTGTGACGCGGCTGCGCTATTCCGGCGTCATCATCTGTGGAATTTTCGCAGGCATTGCAGGCACTTATCTGGCGATTGCCCAATCCGCCAACTTTGCGCCGAACATGTCTGCCGGGCGTGGCTTCATTGCGCTTGCGGCGCTGATCTTTGCCAAGTGGAACCCGATTGGCGCTTTGGGTGCCTGTCTGCTGTTCGGTTTTCTTGAAGCGGTGGCCATCCCGCTGCAAGGCGCAAAGATACCGGGGCTGAATTGGGATGTGCCGGTGCAGCTCATCACTGCCTCGCCCTATATTTTGACCGTCATCCTGCTTGCAGGCTTCATCGGCAAGGCGATCCCGCCAAAGGCTGGCGGAGTGGCATATGTGAAGGAGCGTTGACAGATGTCAGCCAATATTGGACCGCGCGACCTGTTCGACGCTGCCTGGAGCGCCATGGAGAAGTGCCATGCACCCTACTCGAAATTTCCGGTCGGCGCGTCGCTGCGCACCGAGGACGGGCGCATCTACTCCGGCTGCAACATTGAAGTGGCGTCCTACCCCGAAGGCTGGTGTGCTGAATCCACCATGCTTGGACACTATGTCATGGGCGGGCGCGGCAAGATCACCGAGATTTGCGTGGTTGCCGAGAGGATGGCGAGATGCACACCCTGTGGCGGATGCAGGCAGCGCCTGGCAGAATTTGCAGGTCCGGACGCCAAACTCTATCTCTGCGATGAAACCGGCATCACCATGGCCACGACGCTCGGCGCGATATTTCCGCTCGGCTTTGACGGAGACATTTTGAAATGAAGGAAGCTGTGCAGCATCTGATCCGCAAGCTCGAAGGCTTCGCCCCGCGCATCGCCATGGTGCTGGGGTCTGGCCTTGGCGATTTTGCCAAGGAAGTGGACGACGCGATCACCATTCCCTACACCGATCTGCCGGGCTTTCCGCACAGTGGCGTTTCGGGCCATGCCGGTGCGATTGTCGCGGGCTATGTGTCCGGCATTCCGGTGCTGGTCCTGGCAGGCAGGGTGCACTACTACGAGCACGGCGATGCAGGTGCGATGCGCCCGGTGCTGGAGACGCTGGCTGGCTTCGGCATCACCCACCTTCTGTTGACCAACGCTGCGGGCTCCGTGCGCGAGGACATGCCGCCCGGCTCGGTGATGATCATTGAAGACCATATCAATTTCTCCGGCTCCAACCCGCTGTTCGGCGAACCGACTGACCGGCGCTTTGTCGGACTGACCAATGCCTATGACGAAGGCATGCGCAAGGCGCTCGAGGCGGCGGCGGTCAAGACCGGCGTTGATATCAAGAAGGGTGTCTATATGTGGTTCTCCGGTCCGTCGTTTGAAACACCGGCGGAAATTCGCATGGCGCGGATGATTGGCGCGGATGCGGTCGGCATGTCCACGGTTCCGGAAGTGATCCTCGCCCGATTTCTCGATATGAAGGTTGCCGCCTGCTCGGTGGTCACAAACTATGCCGCAGGCATGACGGGCCAGGAAATCTCGCATCACGAAACAAAGGAAATGGCGCCGCTTGGCGGCAAGCGTCTCGGTGCGATCATCAAGCTGGCGATCGGACAATTCGCATGAGCAAAACACGCACGGAAATTGCACGCAAAGTGCTCGGACTGATCGACCTGACCGATTTGAATGCCACGTCATCCGATACAGCCGTCGCCGCGTTGTGCGCCAAGGCAACGACCCCTTATGGCAAGGTCGCCGCGATCTGCATTTGGCCGCGCTTCGTCAAGGGCGCGAAGCCATTGCTGAAAGAAACAGGCGTCCGCATTGCCACGGTGGTCAATTTTCCGGGTGGCGATGAGGATGCGGCGCCGGTCGTCATGGAGACGGAGAAGGCGATCAAGGATGGCGCGGATGAGATTGATCTCGTCTTCCCCTACCGGGCCTTCAAGAAGGGTGAGCACGAGCTTGCAGGTGAGCAGATCGCCATCATCGCCTCCGTCTGTCACGGACGTGCCCTGCTCAAGGTGATTATCGAAGCCGGCGAGTTGCGCGACCAGAGGCTGATCAGATCTGCGTCGGATCTGGCGATTGCGGAAGGGGCTGATTTCATCAAGACCTCGAC
>JANPGC010000200.1:0-7633 GCA_031423755.1 Phyllobacteriaceae bacterium
AGCCCCCTCTCCGTCACGGGCTGCGCCCGCGACACCTCTCCCCGCAAGCGGGGCGAGGTTAAAGGCTCGGCGATTGATTCAACCTCGGCGCTTTTAACCTCGCCCCATTTATGGGTAGAGGTGTCGGCGAAGCCGACGGAGAGGGGACTGCCGCCGGAGACTGCACCGCCGCCATCAACCATCCGCAACATCGCAAACAGCTCGGCAACGATGCGCACAAGCAGGGCGTGGTTGCGGGTGATGACTTGGTTCCAGTTCAAAATGTGACGGCTTCCGGTTGAGAGTTGAATAGCGGGGGGATTATCAAGCGCGGTTGGGGCCTGTGGACAGAATGGCATAAATGGAAAGGGCTATTGAATGATATCAATGGTTTGGCGGCGAAAGCAGTGGGGACAAATTTACCAGCCGCCGCTGGTGCGCTCCCCTCATCTGCCTGTCGGCATCTTCTCCCCAGTGTAGAAATGGGGAGAAGACGGCTTATCACCGGATTTCTGCGATTGGCCGTCTTCTCCCCGCACCCCCGGCGGGGAGAAGATGCCGACAGGCAGATGAGGGGACCGCGCCGCGAAGGACGGACTGGTCCAAGCTAGTGCTATCGCATCCAGTTCAAGCCTTCGCTTGTTCCGCCGAGCGGCGTGTATTCGCAGCCGACCCAGCCGTCGTAGCCAAGGTTGTCGATGAGGCCGAGCAGGAAAGGATAATTGATCTCACCGGTGCCCGGTTCATGGCGTCCCGGATCGTCGGCGATCTGGATGTGGGCGATGTGCGGCATGAGGCGCTTGAGCGTTGCGGCCAGTTCGCCTTCCATTCGTTGCATGTGGTAGATGTCGTATTGCAGGAACAGATTGCCGCAAGCTGCTGTTTCGATGGCCTTCATGCCATCGGCGGAGGTGTTGAGCAGAAATCCTGGCATGTCGAAGCGGTTGATCGGCTCGACAAGGAGGCGGATGTTTTGCTGCTGAAGGTGGGTGGCGGCATGGGCGAGGTTTTCGGTGAGGACTTGCCATGCGGTATCGCGCGGCACGGATGCTGGCGCGATGCCCGCAAGGCAGTTGAGCCGTTTGCAGCCCAGCGCATGCGCATAGTCTGCGGCATGTTTCACGCCGTCGCGGAACTCGCTGACCCGGTCCGGGTGGCAGGCGATGCCGCGCTCGCCCTTTGCCCAGTCTCCGGCGGGGAGATTGAACAGGGCTTGTTCAAGGCCATTCTCCGCCAGCAGAGCCGCCACGGCCGCTTTTGGCATCTCATAGGGCGATACATATTCGACTGCTTTGAAACCGTCCCTTGCAGCAGCGGCGAAGCGGTCTGCGAAGGCGAGCTCGGGATACAGGAACGACAGGTTGGCGCTGAATCTTGGCATTGGAGCCAGCTCTAGCGATTTTGAAAAGAGCCCAGCGGCATGTGGCGGTTGACGTCCTTGTAGAGAAGGTAGCGGAAGCGGCGCGGGCCGCCCGCGTAACAGGCCTGTGGGCAGAAGGCGCGCAGCCAGATGAAATCGCCTGCTTCGACCTCAACCCAATCCTGATTGAGCCGGTAGACCGCCTTGCCTTCGAGCACGTAGAGGCCGTGTTCCATGACGTGGGTTTCGGCAAAGGGGATGACGGCTCCCGGCTCGAACGTGACGATGTTGACGTGCATGTCGTGGCGCATATCCATCGGATCGACAAAGCGCGTTGTCGCCCATTTGCCTTCTGTGCCGGGCATGGCGACCGGTTCGATGTGGTTTTCGTTGGTGATGAAGGCTTGCGGCGCAGCGATGCCGTCCACTGCCTGCCAGGCCTTGCGGATCCAGTGGAAGCGCGCGGGCTCCTTGCCCCTGTTGTGCGCCGTCCATTTTGCGGCGGGCGGCAGGTAGGCGTAGCCGCCGGGGGCGAGGACATGCTCTGTGCCGTCCAGCGTCAATGTCAGTTCGCCTGCGACAATGAACAGCACGGCTTGCGCATTCGGGTCGCTTTCGGGCCTGTCGCTGCCGCCTCCTTTGCCGACTTCCATGATGTATTGCGAGAAAGTCTCGGCAAATCCGGACAGGGGCCGCGCCAACACCCACGCGAGCGTCCGGTCCCAATGCGGCAGGTGGCTGGTGACGATGTCGCGCATGACGCCCTTGGGGATTACCGCATAGGATGGCGTGAAACAGGCGCGCCCCGTCAAAAGCTCGGTCTGTGCCACATGGCCGCCCTTGGGGGCGTAATAGGTGTTGGTCATAGTTCGATTCCCGCATTTTCTTGGCCGTTTCTACGGCAAGATTGGAGCGCCAACAATCGGCTAGATTGGCAATCAAATCTTCGCGTGCTGAAGGCGCAGGGAATTGGCGATGACGCTGACGGATGACAGCGACATGGCGGCGGCGGCGAACATGGGGGAGAGGAGGACCCCGAACCATGGATAGAAAATGCCGGCGGCAATCGGGATGCCGATGGTGTTGTAGAGGAAGGCGAAGACTAGGTTTTGCCGGATGTTCTTCATGGTGGCGATGGAGAGGTTTCGCGCCCGCACGATGCCATTGAGATCGCCCTGAATGAGCGTCAGCCCGGCGCTTTCAATGGCGACGTCCGTGCCGGTCGCCATGGCGATGCCGACGTCGGCGGCGGCAAGGGCAGGGGCGTCGTTGACCCCGTCGCCGGCCATCGCCACAGTGCGCCCTTCGGCTTTCAGTCGCGCGACGATTTCAGCCTTGTGCTCGGGCAGCACTTCGGCCTCGACCTCTTCGATGCCAAGTTTGGCGGCAATGGCATTTGCGGTTGTCTTGTTGTCGCCTGTCACCATGATGATGCGCAGGCCCGCAGCTTTCAGTGCGGAAAGCGCGGCCAAGGTCGTGGGCTTGACGGCATCGGCGATGGCGGCGATGGCGGCGAGCTTGCCGTTTATGGCGATGAAAATGACGGATGCGCCTTCGGCACGGTGCTGTTCGGCGGCGTCCGCCAATTCATCGGTGTGGATTGACAGGCTGGCGAGATACGCGGCGCTGCCGGCGGCGAGGCGCTTGCGCTCGACCATGCCGATTGCGCCCTTGCCGACGGGGGAATCAAAGCCCATGACCCTGGCAAGCGTCAGGCCTTTGGCTTTCGCTGCGTTGACGAGGGCTTGGGCGAGCGGGTGTTCGCTGCCCTGCTCGAGGCTTGCGGCAAGGCGCAGCACATCATCGGCGTCGTGGCCGTCCGCCGCGATCATGGCGACGAGCGAGGGCTTGCCTTCGGTCAATGTGCCGGTCTTGTCGACGATGATCGTGTCGACTTTCTCCATGATCTCGAGCGCTTCGGCATTCTTGACCAGAACGCCGGAGCGCGCGCCGCGCCCGACACCGGCCATGACGGCCATGGGCGTGGCAAGGCCGAGCGCGCAGGGGCAGGCGATGATCAGCACGGAAACGGCGGACACCAGCGCATAGGCAAGGCGTGGCTCCGGTCCGAGCAGCCACCAGGCGGCGAAGGCCAGAATGCTTGTGACAATGACGCCCGGCACAAACCAGCTTGACACGGTGTCGGCAAGCCGCTGCACCGGCGCGCGTGAGCGCTGCGCCTCGCCGACCATCCGCACGATTTGCGCCAGCATGGTCTGCGCGCCGACATTGGTGGCCTTTATGGTCAAGCTGCCGGTCTGGTTGATGGTGCCGCCGATCAGCTTTTCGCCGGCTTGCTTGCGGACGGGCATCGATTCGCCGGTGACCATGGATTCATCGACAAGGCCGGAGCCTTCGAGCACGACACCATCGACCGGAACCTTTTCGCCCGGCCGCACGCGCAGCGTTGCGCCTTGGCCGACTTGTTCGACAGGCACATCCTCTTCCGTGCCGTCGTCGAGCACGATGCGCGCCTGCTTCGGCGCAAGGTCCATCAGGGCGCGCAGGGCGCCGGAGGTGGATTCGCGCGTGCGCAATTCGAGCACCTGACCGAGCAGGACGAGCACCGTGATGACCGCTGCGGCCTCGAAATAGACAGCGACGGAGCCGTCATGCTGGCGCAGGGCTTGCGGGAACAGCTGCGGTGCCAGTGTTGCGACGGTGCTGAAGACCCATGCGACGAGTGTGCCGAGCGCTATGAGGGTGAACATGTTGAGATTGCGGGTGACGAGCGACATCCAGCCGCGCTCGAGAAACGGCCAGCCTGCCCAGAAGACGACCGGCGTCGCGAGCAAAAGGCCGATGTAATTGGACATCTGCGGCGCGACGATGGAATGCAGATTGAAGATGTGGCCGCCCATTTCCAGCGCAAAGACCGGCAGTGTCAGCACCAGTGCGACCCAGAAGCGCCGGGTCATGTCGGCCAGTTCGTGGTTGGGGCCGCTGTCTGCGGAAATCAAAAGCGGTTCCAGCGCCATGCCGCAGATCGGGCAGGAGCCCGGGCCGACCTGGCGGATTTGCGGATGCATGGGGCAGGTGTAGATGGCGCCTTCGGCTACAGGCTCCGCAGCGCTCGTGTCCTGCGCCAGATATTTGCCGGGATTGGCGATGAATTTGGTGCGGCAGGAGGCGCTGCAGAAATAGAAGGTTTTGCCGTTGTGGCCGGTTTTCCATTGCGCCGTAGCAGGATCAACCGACATGCCGCAGACAGGATCAGTCTCTGGCGCTGACCCGGCTGGTGATTTCGCGTGTGCCATGTCCATTGCGCGGCCCCCTCAAGGCCTCAACACATTGCCGGGTGCAAAGGTTCCGGCCAAATGGATTGAAACGCAAGCCGCTACGCCGCTTTATTTGCCTGCTGCGCGCCGAGATGCTCGTCCATGATGGCGGAGAGGAGTGCGAAATTGACCGGCTTGGAGACATAATAGTCCATGCCGGCGTCAATGCAGTCTTCCATGTCGCCCTTCAACGCATGTGCCGTCAGCGCGACGATCGGCACGTGGCCGCCTTGCACTGTCTCAAGTGCGCGGATGGCGCCAGTGGCTTCCTTGCCATTCAGCTCCGGCATGGAAATGTCCATCAGGATGAGTTTCGGCTGGTATTTGCGGTAGGCATGTACGGCTTTGCGGCCATTCTCGACCACCAGATAGGAGTAGGGCGTGGTGTCCAGATATTGCGAGATGACGAGCTGGTTGATGTCATTGTCTTCCGCAACGATGATATCAAACGCGGCGTCGTCGGGCAGAATGGCATTGAGCGTAGATGGTTCTGAAGTCAGTACGCTTTGCATGGATGGCGCAGGATTGTTGATGTCCGCTGGCCGAATGGCAATGGTTGGAGCGTCAGGCTTCCTTGCATTCAAGACAGTCGAAACGGTTTCCAGCAACAATGCGGACCGGACCGGTTTCACGAGTGCCGCCTGAAGATTGAGCGCGGCCATTTCCGTGCCGTTCTTGGCGGTTTCCACTGATGTCAGGAGGATCACGGGGGTATCGGCGAATTGTTTGTTGCTGCGTATCTGCGACAGCAGCGATTTGCTGTCGGTTTGCGGCATCTGAAAATCAAGGATGACGAGGTCGACCTTGACACCGATGCTGGCGGCCTGTTCGAGAAATGCCTGCGCCTTGTCAGCGGACGCAACGGCGGCGCAGTCCAGCTGCCAAGAGCGCAATTGCTCCAAAAGGATGGCCCGGTTGACCTGATTGCCGTCAACGACGAGAACCCGCTTGCCCGGGGCTGGCAAGGCGGGTGTCTGTCTTGTTGCCACGCGGTCAGACACTTTAAGCTTCAGCGAAACCGTGAATGTGGAGCCTTTGCCAAGTTCGCTCGTCACACTGATGTCGCCGTTCATCAGAGACACCAGCGAGGAGGCGATGGAGAGGCCAAGGCCGGTTCCTTCGTGCCTTCGTGTTGAGGAGCCATCGGCTTGCAAGAATTTGCAGAATATTTTTTCGCAGTCCCCGGGCCGCATGCCGATGCCGGTGTCCTTGATCTGGATCGCGATTTCCGCCGTCTCACCGGGCTTGTTGCGGCTGGTTTTGCAGGTTACCTCAACAAATACATTTCCCTGATCCGTGAATTTTATTGCGTTGCCGACGAGATTGACAAGGATTTGCCGGATGCGCCCGCTGTCGCCCATGGCGGAGACCGGGACGTTTGGCGCAATGCGGACGTTCAGTTCGACATTCTTTTTGCCGATGCGCGGGGCGACGATTGCCGCCACGTCGTCAATCGTGTCGTGCAGGTTGAATGGAGAATTGTCGAGGGTCATCTGCCCGGCCTCAATTTTTGAAAAGTCGAGAATGTCATTGATGATGGTCAAGAGGCTCGTACCTGATTTGACTATTGTGTTGGCAAAGAGCCGCTGCTTGGCGTCCAACGACGTTCCGGCCAAGAGCTCGGCCATGCCGATCACACCATTCATCGGCGTGCGGAGTTCATGGCTCATGTTGGCAAGAAACTCGGACTTGGCCTTGTCTGCGACCTGTGCTTTGCGCGTGGCGGTTTCGAGATCGGCGTTCAGGGCGTTGAGATTGGCCAGATGATTGTCGCTTTTGGTGTTGAAGATTACCGTGACAACATAGGTGCCAAGCGAGGCGGCACAAAAGATGCCGGCGTGCACATACATTTCCGTCATGGACATGGTTTGGATGATGATGTCGGGGAACGCTGTGTGCTTGTAAATTGCGGCGGCCGCGTATGCGAAGACGAGCATCAGCATCACTGACGCCCAGCCGCGCCCGATGAAGATGCCGGCAAACATCGGCGACAGGCAGATCAGATAGGTTCCGGCGTCGAACATGCCGAAATGCACCATGCCGCGCCAAGCCAGTGTCGAGTAGAAGAGCATGACCATGAGAATGGCGTAATATCTGGACAGATCCGGCGTGCGCACTGCCAAAGGCAAGAAGGCGAAAACCACACACAGCGCGGTCGCCTGCATGAGTGTCACGGTATCCAAACCCATGGAAAGGTAAACGCCTGCCACCACGCAGACGCACAGGAGCGCCAAAATCGGACCGGCTAGAACAAAGAGCTGATCTCTGACGATCTGGTTGGCCGACATGAACTACCCGTGATGGTTTGCGTCAGGGTAACCTGCGGTTTCTTTAGATTGTATAAAATTGACGTAGCGTCCGGGGCGTAAATTGCCTCCATATTCGAAAATGCTGCATTATTTTGGAGCACATTGTCCAAATGCGTCGCATAAACTGCAATTGCGGCATTCGGGATGTGTGATCGTCTTTCACTGTATCGAATTGCTCTAAAGGGAGACTGCCATGGATCCGCTGAAGTTTTATATTGACGGCAAGTGGGTTGATGCCGCTGGCAATGGCCGGATTGATGTCATCAACCCCGCGACGGAAGAGGTATGCCAGACTATCGCTGCGGGAGGCGCGGAGGATGTGAACCGTGCTGTCGCTGCGGCGCGGCGGGCGTTTGTGAGCTTTTCGCAGACCACGAAGGCCGAGCGGCTGACGCTGCTGCGGCGGATACTTGAGGTCTACAACGAGCGTCTCGACGAGATGGCTGTCGCAATTTCCGATGAGATGGGCGCGCCGCTTGTCATGGCCAAGGACAGTCAGGCCTATTGCGGCACCGCGCATTTCGAGGCGGCGATCACGGCGCTTGAGGCGTTCGAGTTTGAGGAACAGCGCGGCAAGACGCGGATCGTGCGCGAGGGAATCGGCGTGTGCGGTCTCATCACGCCCTGGAACTGGCCGATGAACCAGATCGTGACCAAGGTTGCGCCGGCGCTTGCCGCAGGCTGCACGGTTGTTCTCAAGCCATCCG
>JANPGC010000201.1:0-18052 GCA_031423755.1 Phyllobacteriaceae bacterium
AAATGTCGATGCCGGAGCGTTCTGCAAACGCCCGGGCCGTCTTTTCATTGACCACCTTGGACAGGCCATAACTATCCATCGGGTTGACGTCATAATCCTCATCCAGCGGAAACTGGTGGAAATCGCGGTGCCCTTCGGCAAAGCAGACCCCGTAGGTGGTCTCGGACGAGGCGACGATCACCTTCTTGATCCCAAGCTTCACCGCCGCCTCGATGACATTGTAGGTGCCCATCACATTGATGCGGAAGGTCTCATTGTCCGGCTTCAACAGAATGCGCGGCACGGCGGCAAAATGAATGACCGCGTCAAACGGCTTCGGCCCGCCGGGGATTTCCAGATCATCAAAACCGGTGTGCATTGACAGCGCATTGAACATCTGGCCAGAGTCCGTGATGTCGGCGCTGATGTTGGCAATGCCGGGATGATTGAGCGGCGCCAAGTCGATGTTGAAGACCTCATAACCCTTGTTCGCCAGCCAGGGCAAAATGTGCCGCCCCGCCTTGCCTGAGCCGCCGGTGAACGCAATACGCTTTGCCATGATGTGTGATCCTGATTCTGGTATGTGCGCCATAGATGCGCTTCGCCACGCGGCGGTCAACCTCAAGACAGCGGATTTCGCGGTTGAAGCGGCCCGCCCCTTCCGCTAGAAGCGGCATCAGGCACCCGTAGCTCAGTTGGATAGAGTGTTGGATTCCGAATCCAAAGGTCGCAGGTTCGAATCCTGCCGGGTGCGCCACTCCATCGGACAAGATTCGAACTTGCCCGGCTGCTCGTGATGTAGCCGAACTGTTTCACCGGCGGCTTAGCACGCCGTTCATGGTTCCCATGGTTGCGATGTCAAAGGTGAATTCCTGAGCACGTATATTGCAATGGGTGACATCTTCGTCTCATCGCGCCACTCAATTGAATCATCGCGAGAACCGAGCGGCTTGTGAAGCTTGGCAAGAGTGAGGCCCGCGCGTTCGGCCGCTCCACAATAGTCCTGCTCAGTCCAAAAATAGTCATGCAATACGACGTCAATGCCCTGGATCAGCAGTTTCACCGTGTCGCCGCTTTGGAGCGGCTTGTTGTTCTCTGGAAACGAGTACGACAATGACACCCAGTTTCCTTCTGTCGCTTCTGTCGAGGCGGTCACGAAGATGATGATTCCATCGTTCCGAAGGACGCGCTTCATCTCTTTGAGAATGCGCTCAATCTCCTCGATTCGCGACACTTCCAGGAACACAAAGCTTGAGAAAATCAAATCGAACGTCGAGTCCTCAAAAGGCAGGATCCCGCTGGGAATATGTTGATATTCGCCTGACCGATCTTTGGATCGAGCTTGCTCGAGCATCTCCTGGCTCACGTCTACGCCAACTGCATTGAAGCCAATGCGCTTCAGAAATCGTGCTGAGCGCCCAGCGCCGCAGCCGTAATCAAGCACGGATGCGACGGACCCTGCATACTCCCGGATCAACATGGGTATGTCGCGAAATGCCAGGTATTGTGTACCTTGCATCTCAAGCTCGGCATATTCGCCGGCGTGCTTTTCATAGTCGTGAGTCTTGATGCTCATCCAACCCTCCACAGCACAACGAACTGCGCCCGTTGATCATAGGCAGAAATCGGCGAGTAGCAATTCCACTCGTTCGGTGATGCGCAAACTGCGGGAGATCCCGGGGGAGGCAAAGGCGGCCACTGGCTCGCCACCGTTCCGGGCAAGGGATACTTCGTGATTCTCATGGTCTATAGCCCAACAGAAACCGGCATCACCAAGAGTTGGAAGCCCGGAGATGTCGAAAACCTCAATTGAGCCACAATACAGCGCTGGCGGTACCCTCCGCATGCAGGAAATTATAAACTAGAAACAATGACATAACGGTTCCCAGTTTCATCTCGTCCGGCGCGCCAGTTTCACTATCCGTCGACTTCACATCACCGCTTCAAGAATCGCCTCAACAAGGCTGGCGGTTCGGCGGACTATCCCGGCTTGATTGAAGCTGAATCTGAGGCGGATTTGGTTCAAGCCGTCGACCATCGGGCGGATGGCGGCTCACTGCACGCTAGCAACTATTGCAAATAATGCGGTGAGGGCGCAGGATTTTCCGAAGGGCGCTGGTTTGCAAAAGGACAATTGCGCTATGAGCAAATTTGGCATCGAAGCGGTTCGTGATCCCGCCGCCCTCGGCTTCGACATGGCGCGGCTGGCGCGGCTGAAACCGTGGATGCAGCGCTATACTGACAGCGGGCGCTGGCCGGGCGGCGCGGTGTTAATCGCACGCCATGGCGAACTCGCCTATTTTGACTGCGCCGGTCTTGCCGATGTTGACGCCGGACGGCCTTGGTCGCGTGACCTCATCGCCCGCATTTGGTCAATGGCCAAGCCTGTGACCGCCGTGGCGCTGCTGATGCTCTACGAGGAAGCACGCGTGCATCTGGACGATCCGGTGGAGGTGTACCTGCCGGAATTCAAGGATATGCAACTGCTGCTGCCAGGCGCCACGTCGCTCGACCAGACTGTGTCGGTCAAGACGAAGATGACGATCCATCATCTTTTGACCCACACAGCAGGTTTGAGCCTGTTTACCGGCTCTCGCTTGCTGGGTGAGACATATGCCAGGGAAGCGCTTGGCCTTGCAAAAGACTATGGTGGGCTCGACAAAATGGTGCGCCGCATTGCGGAATTGCCGTTGGAATGGGAACCGGGCAGCCGATGGCAATACAGCGTCGGATCCGACGTCATCGGCCGCGTCGTCGAAGTCGTCTCAGGAATGCCGCTCGACAAATATTTCGCGAAGCGGATATTCGAGCCCCTTGGCATGACCGACACTGGTTTCGCCGTGCCGGACACCGGGTTGGACCGCCTTCCTCCGATGTATGAGGTAACAGCCAGCGGCATGGCCCTGAACGAAGCGCCCCACGCCTCGGCGTGGCGCCAAGGCAAGGTCGACACATTCTGCGGCGGCGGCGGGCTTGTCGGAACTATCGACGATTACTGGCGCTTCGCCGAAATGCTGCGCGGCGGCGGCGCGCTTGACGGCGAGCGCATCCTCAGCCCGCGCACCTTGCAATTGGCGGCATGCAATCACCTGCCCGGCGATCTCGCCGCAATGACCACCGAAGACTGGGCCGAAACCCAGTTTGACGGCGTCGGCTTCGGACTGCTGGGCTCCGTTGTCCTTGATCCGGCCAAGGCACAAATTTCGGCGCAAGTCGGCGACTATGGCTGGGGAGGGGCGGCAGGCACCTTCTTCTGGGTGAGCCCGGTTGATGACATGGTCGTCATCCTCTTCACGCAATTGCTGCCTTCGAGCGCCATTCCGGTGCGCAAGGAGCTGCGTGCGCTCGTCTATGCCGCGCTGACGGGAGACTGACACTCGTCGACAGAAAATGCTCAGATCTGGCTTGCAGATAGCAGACTTGGGTCCTGCTCGTCATTCTTCGCATTGGTTGGCTCCATGCCCGTCGAAGTCAAATGCAGTGATGACCACCATTCCGGGGCCTCAGCCTTGGTCGCGTCGAAGAAAAATCTGGCAGGTGCCCTGCCAGAATCTGTATCGTGCAATTTCAATAATATGAGAGTTCTCTTCTTCATCCTGCCGGGTGCGCCAATCTTGACGGGCTGCCAGAAAAGGGAAGCCTGTCTTGAGGCGGCAAGGCAAAGCTGAGCGGCTGCAGCTGCTGTTCACCGTCGCGGATCATGCCAGGCGCCTGTCAGATAGGCCGCGCCGGATTGCCCACGACTCGCGTGCCGGGAGCCACATTGCGCGTGACGACTGCGCCCGCGCCGACAAGGGCACCGTCTCCCACGGTTACGCCCGGCAATAGAATTGCCCCGCCACCTATCCATACCTCTTCGCCAATGGTCACAGGCAACGCTCGCTCTAGGCCAAGACGTCGCTCTGCGACGCCATGGGCATGGTCAGCGCAGTATATGTGCACCGCAGGTCCAACCATCGTCCGCCGTCCAATCCGCACTGGTGCCGTGTCGAGGATAACGCAGTGCGCGTTCAGGTACACTTCGTCGCCAAGTACGATGTTTCGGCCATACGCGGCGTGGAAGGGGGCCTCAAGAAAGGTCCCCTCGCCGATAGAGGCGAAAAGCGCTGCAAGCTCTGGCGCACAGGCACCGCGCAGCGCTGGATGCATGGTGGAATGGTGCCAGCACGCCTGCCGCGCGGCTTTGCGCAACGCCTCAAGTTCCGGCGTCGTACAGGAATACCAACGCCCGTCGGCGACTTCGGCAAGGGCTGCGGGCGGCGAATGGATGGCCGTCATGGGCGCAATCTCCCGGCGGTGGCGCTTGTCATCAACCAGTCAGGTTTGACACGAGCGATGTTAGCCGAAGAATGTTGCGAACGGTTACAAATAATTTTCATCTGTCTCAGTCGGATCGGAAAAGTTCGCTTCCGGCAAAAGACAGGTCTGCACGCCACGCGCAATGTAAGTATGCTTCGCGCGTCTTGCAGGTCGCGGTCATGAGGTATGCTTCTATCTCGTGAGCGCCGGAATGAGGGCAGGTCGGCAAGCAAATCTGCGCCGCCCTGTTCCAACTGTCAGGTTCATGGCGCGGCAGACAGACCCGGCTTTCACGGAACTCGCGCCCATGCTATTGTGTAAGACGCGGGTGACATGCCAATCAGGGCAACTTTACCATCCGGCCCTGAATTGCGCGCCAACATCCTGCATGCGTTCAACACCTCACGGGGAGGCCATCATGACAGCATTCAACGTTGTGCGTTTCAAGATCAAGCCGGGCATGGAAGATGTGTTTCTCGATGCCCACCGAAAGATGGATGCACGCTGGCCGGGTATGCGCCATGCCAACATCATCAAGACTGGCGACAGCCGCTATTGCATCATTGGCGAGTGGGACAGCATGGAGGCGATGGCAGCCGCGCGGCCGCATATGATCGCCACACTCGACAGCTTCCGCCACACGCTTGAGGATCTGGGTGGCGATCTGGGCGTGACAGATCCGGTTTCGGGATCGGTGGTGCTTCCGCTGATGTAGGATATGACAGACCGAAAGAGGCAACGCCGCAGTCGCAGCGCCGTACGACGTTGCTTGTGGCTATTTCTTGGCGATCTTCTTTTTTGCAGACAGCGGCGCAAGCACGAACAGGCCGACGCTGTGTGCGGGCATCGCAATCCATGCGCCGTCATGATCAAGCTGCTTTGAAGACGCTGCGCAATGCCACTCGCGGCGCTTGGGGGGGGTGGGCAGGCGGGTAAGGACGCGGCCCTCACTCCTGTTGATGACAACAACGCAAAGGTCCAAGTCGCCGCCCTTCGCGCCCGGTGCTGCCAGCATCATGCCAAGGAAATGGTTGCTGGCGTTTTCCCAGTCCGCTCCCTGCATCGGTTCTCCATCAGGCCGGAACCAAAGAACGTCGGCATGGTCCTGCCCGTCCCGCAGCCTGCCCGACAATAGTGCAGTGGACGCAAGTGCAGGGTGCTTGCTGCGCAACGCCGACAGTTTTGCGGTGAAATCCTCAAGCTCAACATCGCGCTTGGCCCAGTCGAGCCAAGTGACCTTGTTATCCTGCGCGTAAGCATTGTTGTTGCCATGCTGCGTGCGGCCGAATTCATCTCCGGCGGTGAGCAAAGGCGTGCCGCGCGAGACGAACAGCAGCATCAGCATCGCCTTGACGTCGGCCAGCCGCGCGGCACGGATACCGGGCGCAGGCGTCTCCCCTTCCGCGCCATGGTTCCACGAGAAATTCTCGCCGTGGCCGTCATGGTCATTCTCGCCATTGGCCAGATTGTGCTTGCGCTTGTAGGCGGTCACGTCATGCAGTGTAAACCCGTCGTGTGCGGCAAGGAAATTCACCGACCGGGTCGAATCGGGCCAACGCCCGAAAAGGTCGGCAGACCCCGCAAGACGTGTCGCCAGATCTCCCAGCGTATGCGGATCGCCGCGCCAGAAGCGGCGGACATCGTCGCGGTAACGGTCATTCCACTCGGTAAACTGCGGCGGAAAATTGCCGAGTTGATAGCCGCCCGGCCCTGTATCCCACGGTTCGGCAATCATCGCTGCGCCAGACAGCACCGGATCATGCCGCATGGCCTCAAACAGCGGCGCGTGCGGCGAAAATCCCTTCCCGGTGCGGCCAAGCACGGTCGCAAGATCAAAGCGGAAGCCGTCTACCCCGCCATGGATCACCAGATGGCGCAGCGCGTGAATGATGAGATCGCGCACCGGCCCTCGGTCAACTGCCAACGTGTTGCCGGTGCCTGCGTCATTGATCAGAGCGCCCGGCTCATCCTGGTGATGGCGGTAGTAAAGCGCATTGTCGAGGCCGCGGAACGACAGAACTGGGCCGTAGACATCGCTTTCGCCTGTGTGGTTCATCACGACGTCAAGGATCAGCCCTATCCCCGCCCTGTGCAGCGCATCGGCTGCAGCGCGCAGGTCTGAAATTCCATTCGGCGCCAGGCGCGGGTCAAGCGCCATCAGCGAAACGGGATTGTAGCCCCATGCGTTGGCAAGGCCGTGCGGGGCAAGGTGCCGCTCGTCAATCCAGGCGTTGACTGGCATCAATTCTACCGCCGCCACGCCAAGCCTCTTGAAATGCGCGATGGACGCAGGATGCGCGATGGCCGCCAGCGTGCCGCGCAAACTTTCGGGGATGTCGGGGTTCAGCTTGGAAAACGCCTTGACCGGCACTTCATAGATCAGCCCCGACTCATGCCATTTCACCGGGCTGTGACGGTTTGACTGGGCAAACTGCTGCAGCACCGACTTTGGCGCGAACGCCCGCGTATCGACGCCCTTTGCCGCCAGATCGGGATGCCACTGGAATGGCCGGTCAATCATTGTCGCATAAGGGTCGACGAGCAGCTTGGACATGTCGAAGCGGTGGCCGGCATGCGGCTCCCACTCGCCATCGGCGCGGTAGCCATATTTCTGTCCCGGCTTCAGGCCCGCAACATGAGCGGAAAACTGCCCGCCATGCGCCCGCCGCATCTCGATTCGCCCGGTCTCGCTGTTGCCGGTCTCGTCGAACAGGCAAAGCCAGACCGCGCCCGCGTGATGCGAGACAACAGAAAAGCCGACGCCTGTTGCGTCAAAATGAATGCCGGGATGCACGTGGTTCATGTGATGACAGACGGTTCTCCGCGTCCGGTCTTGGCACGGATTGCAGCGATAGTATCCGCCGCCGTGATCAGATCGGCAAGTGCTGTCTGTGTTTCAATGTTGTGCTTTGATGCGTCCGGCTCATAACGCTCAATGTAGACACGCAGCGTCGCCCCGGATGTTCCGGTGCCGGAAAGACGGTAAACCACACGCGAGCCGCCTTCAAACAGGATGCGTATGCCCTGATTGGCGCTCACAGAGCCATCGACTGGGTCGAGATAAGAGAAATCATCCGCCTTCCCGACGGTCAGATTGCCGAACTTTTTGCCCGGCAGTGTGGCCATTGCGGCACGCAAATCCGCCATCAAGCCGTTGGCGCGGTCGCTCTCGACCTCTTCATAGTCATGTCGAGAGTAATAATTGCGGCCATACTCCGCCCAATGCTTTTCGACGATGGCCTTCATGCTCTCACCGCGCACGGCAAGGATGTTCAGCCACAAGAGCACCGCCCAGAGGCCGTCTTTCTCGCGCACATGGTCAGAGCCGGTGCCAGCGCTTTCCTCGCCGCAGATCGTCACCTTGCCTGCGTCAAGGAGGTTGCCGAAGAACTTCCAGCCTGTCGGCGTTTCATACATGCCGATACCAAGCTTGGCCGCTACACGGTCCGCCGCGCCGGATGTCGGCATGGAGCGGGCAATTCCGGCAAGGCAGCGGCTGTAGCCGGGGGCAAGATGCGCATTGGCCGCCAGCATCGCCACCGAATCGGACGGCGTTACAAAGATATGCTTGCCGATGATCAGATTGCGGTCGCCATCGCCGTCGGAAGCCGCGCCGAAATCCGGCGCATCCTTGCTCATCATTAGCTCATAAAGCTCATGCGCGTGGACAAGGTTCGGGTCCGGATGGTGGCCGCCAAAGTCAGGCAGCGGGATGAAATTGACCACCGAGCCTTCCGCAGCGCCAAGACGGCGCTCGAGAATTTCCTTGGCATAGGGCCCGGTTACTGCGCTCATCGCATCAAATCTAAGCGTCAGGCCGGCTTTGATCTTGGCGCGGATGAGGTCGAAATCGAACAGCGTCTCCATCAGTTCGGCATAGTCAGCGACCGGATCGATCACTTCAACCGCCATGCCCGCTACGTCGAAGGTGCCAACCTCGTCGAGATCAATGTCGGTGGAGTTCATCGTCAAATACTGGTCAATAACCTTGGTGCGGGCAAAGATTGCGTCAGTGATTTTCTCAGGCGCGGGTCCGCCATTGCCGGTGTTGTATTTGATGCCGAAGTCTTCCGTAGGCCCGCCCGGATTGTGGCTGGCTGACAGGATCAGTCCACCGAACGCCTTGTATTTGCGAATGACATTGGACGCCGCAGGCGTCGACAGGATGCCGCCCTGTCCGGTCATCACCATGCCAAACCCGTTGGCTGCCGCCATGCGGATGGCGATCTGGATAACTTCGCGGTTGTAGTAGCGTCCATCGCCGCCAATTACCAGAATCTTGCCCTTGAAGCCCTCGAGGCTGTCAAACACCGACTGGATAAAATTCTCGACATAGTTCTTCTGCTGGAAATGTGGAACTTTCTTGCGCAGGCCAGAGGTGCCGGGCTTCTGGTCGGTATAGGGCGTGGTGGCGACGGAGACGATCATCGGGATTTGCTCTTCAACAGGTTTTGGTAAAGGCGTGCATAGGCTTTGGCGCTGCGCTCCCACGACACGTCGCACTTCATGCCGCTCTGCTGCATGGCGCTCCACGTGGCGCGGTCTTCCCACAGCGCGAATGTGCGGCCAATCACGTCATTGAGCGAACCCGTATCGACAGGCGCGAACTGCAGGCCAGTGGCAACGCCAAGCGACAGCGCGGCGTCATTGGCGTCGATCACCGTGTCAGCAAGGCCGCCCGTGCGGGCGACGACCGGAATGCAGCCATAGCGCACGGCATAAAGCTGCGTCAGCCCGCACGGCTCGAAGCGCGACGGAATGAGAATGGCATCGCCGCCTGCCTGCATCAGGTGTGACAGCGCCTCATCATAGCCGATGACGACGCCAACCTTGCCCTTGTGCCGGTTGGCGGCGGCGTGGAGCTGACCTTCAATCGCAGCATCGCCCGAGCCAAGCACGGCAAGTGATCCACCCATCGACACGATTGTGTCGGCAGCGGCAGCGAGGAGGTCGAGGCCCTTTTGCCAGGTCAGGCGGCTGATGACGATGAACAGGGGACCCTTCGATGCAGTCAAGCCAAACCGTTCATTGAGCGCAACGCGGTTCGCATCACGGTCCTTGATCGTTTTTGCGGTGAAATTCTTGGCGATGTCCTTGTCCGTCTCCGGATCCCAGACATCAACGTCAATGCCATTGACGATGCCGTGCACGCTGGATGACCGTGCGTTGAGCAGCCCGTCCAACCCCATGCCGAATTCAGCGGTGCGTATTTCGCGGGCATAGGTCGGGCTGACCGTGGTCACCGCCCAAGCGGACTGAAGTCCCGATTTCAAAAAGCCGACGCCGCCGTAATATTCCACGCCTTCAACGCCATAGGCATAGTAGGGGAAGCCAAGCGCCGGAAAGATATCCGCGCCATAGCGGCCCTGGAACGCCAAATTGTGCACGGTTATGACTGACGGCGTCGCGTGCGCCGCGCCGAACTTCATGTAAGCGGGAACCAGCCCTGCCTGCCAGTCATGGGCATGGACAATATCCGGCGTCCAGCCATCGATGGCCCCTTCGGCAATGCGTGCGGCAATCATCGACAGCGCGCCAAAACGCATCCAGTTGTCCGGCCAGTCCTTGCCGGACGCATCGCCATAGATGCCGCCATCGCGGATATAGAGGTGTGGCGCGTCAATGACGTAAAGCTCCAGCCCGCCCGCTGTTCCGGAAAGAACCGTGACTTCTCCGCCATGCAGCGACGAGAATTTCAACACCGCTTTTGCGTCATTCAGCGCTGTCATGACCTTCGGATAACCGGGCATAAGCGTGCGCATCTCAACGCCGTTTGACGCGAGTGCTCCGGGAAGCGCGCCTGCCACATCAGCCAACCCGCCGGTTTTCACCAGCGGGTAGACCTCAGAGGCAACGGACAGAACCTTGATTGCAGCCTTCGCCAATGTGCTACCCCAGACGGTCGATCATCGGTTGCGTGATGAGGCATACACCCTTGTCTGTGCGGCGGAAACGGCGCGCATCCTCTTCCGGATCCTCGCCGACGACGAGGCCTTCGGGAATGACCACGCCGCGGTCGATCACCACCTTTTTCAGCTGCGCATTGCGGCTGATGACGACTTCCGGCAGCACCACGGCCTCTTCCAGCGACGAGAAGGAGTTGGCCCGCACGCCTGTGAACAACAGGCTGCGCCGCAACGCCGCGCCTGAGACGATGCAGTCGCCTGAAACGAGCGATGAAATCGCCGAACCGCGGCGGCCATCCTCGTCATGCACAAACTTTGCCGGCGGTTTGATCTCCGCATAGGTCCAGATCGGCCATTCCTTGTCGTATAGGTCGAGTTCCGGTGTGATGTCGGTCAAATCGATATTGGCTTCCCAGTAGGCGTCCACCGTGCCCACATCGCGCCAGTAGGCAACAGACTCTTGCGACGAACGGATGCAGGATTTGGTGAAGCGATGGGCAACTGCTTTGCCATGCTCGACGATGTAGGGGATGATGTCCTTGCCGAAATCGCGGGCCGAATTGGGATCGTTTGCATCTCGCTTCAGTTCCTCAATCAGGAATTTTGTGCGGAACACATAAATGCCCATGGAGGCCAGTGCCATGTCGGGCTGGCCCGGAATCGCGGGCGGATCTTTCGGCTTTTCGACGAAGGCGACGATCTGGTCCTTCTCGTCCACATGCATGACACCGAACCCGACGGCTTCCATGCGCGGCACTTCAAGGCAGCCGATGGTCACATCGGCATTTTGGTCCACATGCTGGCGCAGCATCAGCTCATAGTCCATCTTGTAGATGTGATCGCCCGCCAGAATGATGATGTATTCCGGGCCATAGCTCTCGATGATGTCGATATTCTGGAACACCGCGTCAGCGGTGCCTGCATACCACTGGTCTTCCGAAACGCGCTGGGAAGCCGGCAGAATGTCGAAACTCTCGTTTCGTTCCGGCCGCAGGAAGTTCCAGCCGCGCTGCAGATGGCGGATCAGCGAGTGCGCCTTGTACTGCGTTGCCACGCCCATGCGGCGGATACCCGAGTTGAGCGCGTTGGACAGCGCAAAATCAATGATCCGGCTCTTGCCGCCGAAATAGACGGCCGGCTTGGCGCGGTAGTCTGTCAACTCCATCAGGCGCGAGCCGCGGCCTCCGGCCAGCACATAGGCCATCGCATCACGGGCCAGCGGCTGTGTGTATTTGTTCAGCATGCGCGGTCTCCTCCCAAAGTCCGTCAGATTTCAAATTCGAATATCATTGTTGCCAGCGGGGGCAAGTTGACAAGGGCAGCAGCAGGCTGTCCGTCATGGCCCGGCTGGTCGGCGATAATCACGCCTGCATTGCCTTTGCCAGAGCCGCCGTAAATCGTCGCATCGGTGTTGATAACCTCGCGCCAGCGGCCCTTGGCTGGCAGTGGCAGGCTGTAGCCCTCGCGCACGACGGGTGTGAAATTGCAGACAACCGCCACCGGCTTTTCTCCCGGGGCAAACCGTGCCCACGCAAAGACCGAGTTCTCGCGGTCGTTGACCACAAGCCAGCCAAATCCTTCCGGCTCGCAATCTCGGCTGTGCAGCGCCGGCAGATCGCGGTAGGCGCGGTTGAGGTCGCGCAACAGGTTCTGAACGCCTTTGTGCGGGGCGTGATCCAACTCATGCCAGTCCAGTGAACGCGCTTCCGACCACTCGCCGCGCTGTGCAAACTCTTGGCCCATAAACAGCAGCTTCTTGCCGGGATAGCCCCACATGAAGCCGTAGTAGGACCGCAGGTTGGCAAACTTCTGCCAGTCATCGCCCGCCATTTTGGTCAAAAGCGAGCCTTTGCCATGCACCACTTCATCGTGGCTTATTGGCAGCACGAAATTCTCCGAGAACGCATAGAGCAGCCCGAAGGTGATCTCGTCATGATGGTGTCGGCGGTGGATAGGCTGACGCGCGAAATATTCGAGCGTGTCGTGCATGAAACCCATGTTCCACTTGAAGCCAAAGCCAAGCCCGCCCGCATAAACCGGCTGTGAAACCTTTGGCCAAGCCGTTGATTCTTCTGCAATCATCGTGAAGCCTGGTCGTGCTGCATAGCCGGCCTTGTTGGCCTCCTGCAGGAAAGATACGGCCTCAAGGTTTTCGCGCCCGCCATGCTCGTTCGGCACCCATTCGCCAGCCTTGCGCGAATAGTCGAGATAAAGCATCGAGGCCACGGCATCCACACGCAGACCATCGACATGGTACTTTTCAGCCCAGAAGACCGCGTTGTTGACAAGGAACGACTTCACTTCCTTGCGGCCGAAATTGTAGATCGCCGTGTTCCAGTCAGGATGGAATCCCTGACGCGGATCCTGATGCTCATAGAGCGCTGTGCCGTCAAAATTGGCCAGACCGTGCGAATCTGTCGGGAAATGCGCCGGAACCCAGTCCAGAATGATCCCGATGCCAACCTTGTGCGCGCCGTCGACGAAACGGGCAAAGGCCTCCGGGTCGCCAAATCGCGCCGATGGAGCATAAAGGCCCGTCGTCTGGTAGCCCCATGAAGGATCGTACGGATGCTCGGAAATCGGCAGAAACTCGATGTGGGTAAATCCCATATCGACGACATAAGGGATAAGATCAGCTGCCATCTCGTCGAATGACAGAAACGAGCCATCCGGCTTCTGCTTCCAGGAGCCCGCATGGACCTCATAGATCGACATCGGCTGACGACGGGCGTCAATGCTGCCCCAATGTTTGGAGTGCGCCTCGTCGTGCCACTCGTGGTTCAACGGACGGGCGACGACAGAAGCGGTATTCGGGCGCAATTCGGATTGGAAAGCGAACGGATCCGCCTTCAGCGGCAGCACCACGCCGTTCGAGCCGAGAATTTCATACTTGTAAGGCTCGCCTGCATGGACGCCGGGAATGAAGATTTCCCAAATTCCGGTGTCAGTCCGGCAGCGCATGACATGACGCCTGCCATCCCAGCTGTTGAACGATCCGACAACAGACACACGCCGTGCGTTTGGCGCCCAGACGGCAAAATGCACGCCGTCCGCGCCGTCATGGTTCATCAAATGAGCGCCCAGCTTGTCAAACAAACGCAGGTGCGAGCCTTCAGCTATGTAGTAATCATCCATCGGGCCAAGCACCGGACCGAAGGAATAGGGATCGGCGAACGTCCAGTCGCCATGCGAGGCGCGCGCTTGATAACGCACCGGCTGATGCGCCTTGATGGCAAGTTCGCCTTCAAATATGCCAGCATCATGGATGCGATTGAGTGTGCCGAGCGGCGCGCCCGCCAGGGTGAAAGCTTCAAGCGAGTCCGCACCGGGCGCAAACACGCGCCCCAGCCAGCCCTTGCCGGCCTTGTGAATGCCGAGAATGGAAAACGGGTCGGAGTGGCGACCTTCAGCGATAGCCTGAAGCGCATCGCGCAATTGGCCAGCCTTCTTTTCAGCGGCCGTAAGCTCTTTCGATGGAGTTTTGGTCTTGCCTGCCATTGCCGCATCCCCTCCCAAGGATGAACCTAGCGCTGAATTGAAAGCGGTTACAAGTCCTATTTCCGATTGTTTTTCCCGACAAGTTCGCCGCCTCTGCGAAAAGGCTTGCTTGTCCGGAATTCAGGATTGCCAGCCGCGCCTCAAAGGCCGCTGACGCCCCAGATTTCCTTGCCATACTGGCGTATTGTGCGGTCGGACGAAAACCATCCCACTCGTGCCGTGTTCAAAATCGCCATCCGGTTCCATTCAGCCGGTGTCGCCCAAACGGAGTCCGCAAGCCGCTGGGCCTTATAATAGGCGTCAAAATCCGCTGTCACCAGAAACCAGTCGGTGTCGTAAAGGTTCTGGATCAAGCCGTGATACCGACCGACGTCGTCTGGCGAAAACACGCCGGATTCGATCTGCTTGAGTGCTTCGGAAAGCGCTGGCGAGGCGTTGATCACGTCGCGCGGCGTGTAACCGTCACGCCGCAATGCCGCGACCTGATCTGCGGTCAGGCCGAATATGAAAATATTGTCGTCGCCGACATGATCGCGGATTTCCACATTCGCGCCGTCAAGCGTGCCGATGGTGATCGCCCCGTTCAGCGCAAACTTCATGTTGCCGGTGCCGGACGCTTCCAGTCCAGCAGTCGAAATCTGTTCAGACAGATTTGCAGCCGGTATCATCACCTCCGCCGTGGATACATTATAGTTCGGAATGAAAACGACCTTCAAGAGCCCGCGCACGGCCGGGTCTGAATTGATCACCTTGGCCACATCATTGGCCAGTTTGATGATCATTTTTGCCGTGGAATAAGAAGGCGCTGCCTTGCCGCCGAAGAACTTGACCCGCGGCACCCAATCCTTGTGCGGGTTGGAACGTATCTGGTCATACAGAGCGACCGCTTCAATGATGTTCAGCAGCTGGCGCTTGTATTCGTGGATACGCTTGATCTGGATGTCAAACATTGCCTTTGGATCAATCCGCACGCCAATCCGCTGGCGCACCAAGGCCGCCAGCCGCTCCTTGTTGGCCTGTTTGATCTTCGCAAACTTTGCCTGGAAGGCAGCATCGGTTGCAAAAGGCTCAAGCTCGACCAGCTTTTCGGCATCATCCAGAAAACCTTCGCCGATAGACTCGTGGATGAGGCTGGAAAGACCGGGATTGCAGCCATTCAGCCAGCGGCGCGGGGTGACGCCATTGGTCTTGTTGTTGATCCGGTCCGGGTAAAGCCTGTGCAGGTCGGCAAACACCGTCTGCTTCATCAGTTCCGTATGCAGCGCAGAGACGCCATTAATCGAATGCGCACCCACAAAAGCCAACTGGCCCATGCGCACACGCCGTCCGCTGGATTCATCAATCAGCGAGATTGCAGCCACGTCGCTGTCGCCGAACCCACGCAGCTTGCGTGCTTCCTGAATGACCTGCGCGTTGATCCGATAGACAATCTGCATATGGCGCGGCAACAGGCGCTCAAACAGCTCCACCGGCCATGTTTCAAGCGCTTCCGGCAGCAAAGTATGGTTGGTGTAGCCAAACGTTCCCTTGCAAACTTTCCAGGCGGTATCCCACTCAATTCCATGAACGTCGGTCAAAAGCCGCATCAGTTCAGCCACGGCTACCGCAGGGTGTGTGTCATTGAGCTGGATGGCGACGGCGTCAGCAAGGTTCAGGAAATCTGGATACTGTTGCTTGTGGCGGCGAAGAATGTCCTGCAGCGACGCAGACGAGAAAAAGAACTCCTGCCGCAGTCGCAGTTCCTGACCGGCTTTGTGCGAATCCGCCGGGTAGAGCACACGCGTGATGGCCTCTGCAGCAACACTGTCACGCAGCGCGCCGACATGGTCGCCCGAATTGAAGGCCGCCAGACTGATCGGATCAATCGGCTGGGCTTCCCACAGGCGCAATGTATTCACCCGCTTGGCCTTCCAGCCCACCACCGGCGTGTCATAAGCCACTGCGATCACGCGCTCGTTCGGCTTCCAGATATAACGCGGCTCGTCCGCATCAATGTCGCTGTCATCGGTTTCAACCACGCCGCCAAAACCGACTTCATAATTGGACTCGCGCCGTTCGAATTCCCACGGATTGCCGTGGGCGAGCCATGTTTCAGGGAATTCCGCCTGCCAGCCATCCGTGATTTCCTGCCGGAACAGGCCGTGGACATAGCGGATGCCGTAGCCGTAGGCGGGAATTCCGACGCTCGCCATGCTTTCCATGAAACAGGCGGCGAGGCGGCCAAGGCCGCCGTTGCCGAGAGCCGCATCGGGCTCAAGCGCGGCAATCAGGTCGATGTCGACATTAAGCGATTTCAGCGCCTCGGAAACCTCTTCCATCATGCCCATGTTGGAGAGCGCGTCGCGCATCAGCCGACCAATGAGAAATTCCAGTGACAGATAGTAGACCCGCTTGCCGCCCGTCTTGTAGACCTCTCGGGTGGAATCCATCCACCGGTCAATGATCCGGTCGCGCAAGGCAAGAATCGTCGCCGTCAAATAGTCGTGCGGTTTGGCGGCGAACGTGTCCTTGCCTATCGAATAGGTAAGCTTTTCGATAATCTTGGCTGCAAAAGTGCGGCGCTCAACGATGGTGTCGGCGGCGGCTGCACTTCCGGATGAGATTGTCTTGCTCATGTTTCCTCCGGATTCAATCGATTTAGTTACCCGGTGGCTAGCATCCCCTTAAGGCAGATGTCAAAGCGGCGCGGTTTTTTGTTCCCGCGCCGAGTATCACTTGAACGGTTCGCCATGCACAAGGGCATGGCCTGCAATGCAGCCATGCGCCTCAAACATGCATCAAACGTAGCGGTTGACGATGTTTTCCAACAGTTCCTGCCGACCGGAGCGCGGCTGCGGGTTGATGTTTTTCTTTTCCACGCGTTCGGCAATTTCTTCCAAAGTGCGCTTGCCAGACAGCATGGCCTTGGATTCCGCGCTCTTCCAGCCTGCATATCGCTCCTCGACCTGGCTGATCAGCGCCTTGTCCTCATAAAGCTTTGCCGCGGCTTTGAACGCGCGGGCGCACGTGTCCATGCCGCCGACATGGCCGATCAGCAGATCTTCCGGGTCCAGCGATTGGCGGCGCAATTTGGCGTCGAAATTGGTGCCGCCGGTCTTGAGCCCGCCAGCCTTGATGACCTCATAATAGGCCAGCGCCATCTCCGGCACATTGTTTGGAAACTGGTCCGTGTCCCAGCCGGACTGGTAGTCATTTCGGTTCATGTCGATGGAGCCGAAAATTCCGAGCGCACTGGCCAAGCCAAGTTCATGCTCGAACAAATGTCCCGCCAAGATGGCGTGGCCTTGCTCGATGTTGACCTGCACTTCCTTTTCAAGCCCGTGACGCTTGAGGAAGCCGTATACAGTTGCGACATCGTAATCATACTGGTGCTTGGATGGCTCCTGCGGCTTTGGTTCGATCAGTATTGCGCCCTTGAAGCCGATCTTGTGCTTGTATTCGACCACGAGGTTGAGGAACCGGCCCATCTGGGCGTCTTCACGCGCCAGATCGGTGTTGAGCAGCGTTTCATAGCCCTCACGTCCACCCCACAACACATAGTTTGCACCGCCAAGCTTTTTGGTTGCGTCCATGCACGACTTCACGGTTGCTGCCGAATAGGCAAACACATCCGGATCAGGGTTGGTCGAAGCGCCGGACATGAATCTACGGTGCGAGAAGAGGTTCGCCGTGCCCCACAGCAGTTTGACGCCTGTCTTCTTCTGCTTTTCAGCGAAAATATCGACAATCGCCTCAAGATTCTTGCGGCTCTCGGCAAACGTTGCGCCCTCAGGGCGCACATCGGCGTCATGGAAGCAGTAGAATGGCGCGCCAAGCAGCGTGAACATTTCAAATGCCACGTCCGCCTTCAGCTTGGCGTGTTCCATGGTATCGCCAAACCATGGCCGGTCAAACGTTTGCCCGCCAAACGGATCGCCGCCCTGCCAGGCGAATGAATGCCAATAAGCCACCGCAAAGCGCAGATGGTCTTCCATCCGCTTGCCCATGACAACTTCGTCTTTGTTGTAATGCCGGTAGGCAAGCGGATTGACTGAATCCGGTCCCTCATAATTGATCGGCTGGATGTCTTTGAAAAAACCGGTGCTCACTGCTGGACTCCTTTGATGGCGGGGTAATGGTTTCTGTAGGCTTGATAGGCATGGGCAAACGCATCTGTCAGCGCGTCGTCTGGCTCGATTGTGCGCTCTGTCACGGGTGGCTGGCAGATCAGGAACGGATCGGCACTCTCCGCGGCGATCAGTCCAAGGCGCGCTGCGCCAAACGCTGCGCCAAAATCGCCTTCCGCTGGAATATCGACCGGCATGCCGAGCGTCGTCGCGATCACTTTCAGCCAATAGTCCGAGCGTGATCCGCCGCCGACAGCCGACACG
>JANPGC010000202.1:0-6168 GCA_031423755.1 Phyllobacteriaceae bacterium
GGCGAAACCGAGCGCGAAGGCGCTCCGGACGGGCCGCTTCTCGACCTTTCGGATGATGCTGTCAAGAAGATGATCAAGGCCGCAAAGAAGCGCGGCTACATCACGATGGACGAGCTGAATTCGGTGCTTCCGTCGGACGAGACCGATCCGGACAAGATTGAAGACACGCTTGCGATGCTGTCCGACATGGGCATCAATGTTGTCGAGGAAGAAGACAACACCGACGAAGACAAGGAAGAGGCTGCCGAGGAAGAGGTTGACGCCAACGAACTGGCCGAGACCAACGGCACGGCCATCGTCGCCGCCACCACGAAGAAAGAGCCGACTGACCGCACCGATGATCCGGTGCGCATGTATCTGCGCGAGATGGGCACGGTCGAGCTTCTGTCGCGTGAAGGCGAAATCGCCATTGCCAAGCGCATTGAGGCCGGCCGCGAGACGATGATTGCGGGCCTCTGCGAAAGCCCGCTGACCTTTCAGGCCATCATCATCTGGCGCGACGAGCTGAACGAAGGCAAGACGCTTTTGCGCGAGATCATTGATCTGGAAACCACCTTTGCCGGACCTGAAGGCAAAGCTGCGCCGCAGGTGGAGCGCCCGGCTGAGGTTGTCGCGCAGAAGATTGACGACCGTCAGCGCCGCATGCGCGCGGCTGAAGACGATGACATCACCAATGTCGGAGGCGAGGGCCCGCATCCGGAAGAGGAAGAAGAGGAAGAGGACGAAGCCAGCCTGTCGCTCGCCGCGATGGAAGCGGAATTGCGTCCGGCCGTCATGGCCACTCTTGATGTCATTGCCGACACCTACAAGAAGCTGCGCAAGCTGCAGGACCAGCAGGTGGAAAACCGCCTTGCCGCTACTGGCACTTTGTCGACATCCCAGGAGCGCCGCTACAAGCAGCTCAAGGACGAGCTGATCACCGCAGTCAAGTCGCTGTCTTTGAACAACGCCCGCATCGAGGCGCTGGTCGCGCAGCTTTACGACATCAACCGCCGTCTCGTGCAGAACGAGGGGAAGCTGCTGCGTCTGGCTGAAAGCTATGGCGTCAAGCGCGAGGATTTCCTCAAGGTCTATTCCGGCTCGGAACTCGATCCGAATTGGTATGCATCGATTGCAAACCTGACGTCGAAGGGTTGGAAGGAATTCACCAAGAGCGAGAAGGAAAACATCCGCAACCTTCGCGCTGACATCCAGATCATCGCGCAGGAAACGGCCATTCCGGTCATCGAATTCCGCAAGATCGTCAATCAGGTGCAGAAGGGCGAACGCGAAGCTGCGATTGCCAAGAAGGAAATGGTCGAGGCAAACCTTCGTCTGGTTATTTCCATCGCCAAGAAATACACCAACCGCGGGCTGCAATTCCTTGACCTCATTCAGGAAGGCAACATCGGCCTGATGAAGGCGGTGGACAAGTTCGAATACCGCCGCGGCTACAAGTTCTCGACTTATGCGACATGGTGGATTCGCCAAGCGATCACCCGCTCGATTGCTGATCAGGCGCGCACCATCCGCATTCCGGTGCACATGATCGAAACGATCAACAAGATCGTGCGCACCTCGCGCCAGATGCTGCACGAAATCGGCCGCGAGCCGACGCCTGAGGAACTGGCTGAGAAGCTGGCGATGCCGCTTGAGAAGGTCCGCAAGGTTCTCAAGATTGCCAAAGAGCCGATCTCTCTCGAAACGCCGGTGGGCGACGAGGAAGATTCGCATCTCGGCGATTTCATCGAGGACAAGAACGCGCTTTTGCCGATCGACGCCGCCATTCAGGCGAACTTGCGGGAGACGACAACCCGCGTGCTCGCGTCGCTCACCCCGCGCGAAGAGCGTGTTCTGCGCATGCGCTTCGGCATCGGCATGAACACCGATCACACGCTCGAAGAAGTCGGCCAGCAGTTCAGCGTCACGCGCGAACGCATCCGGCAGATTGAGGCGAAGGCGCTGCGGAAGCTGAAGCATCCGAGCAGGTCACGGAAGCTTCGGAGCTTTTTGGATAGTTGAGAGATCGAGAGACCCGGCAGAGATGCCGGGTTTTTCTTTGGAGCTTGGCTTGTTTTGACGAACCTTGACTTATGGCGGGTAGCGACTGAAAATGATTACCATGTCAAAGCCGACAATATTTACAATTTCAGCAAGTTGGGACCGCGAGGCTTCTGTTTGGACCGGGCATTGTGATGATATTCCAGCAGCCGCTGATGCCGCTACGCTTGATGGGTTGCTGGAAAAAATGACGGCGATGGCCCTAGATCTCTTGCCAGACAACCATCCTCACGCTGATCCGGCTTCGCTATACCTGCAAATCATGGCGCTTGGCGAAGCCGAACCCGCTGCCGCTTGAATGGCCCCGCAATTTGACCGTCCATTGCGTGACGTTTTGCGACAGGCGGGATGTGAGATGGTTCGGCAAGGTAAGGGCAGTCACGAAGTTTGGCCCAGCCCGATCACCAGGCAGAATTTTGCAGTGCCCGTTGGAATTCCAAGCCGCCACACAGCAAATGCCATTTTGCGCCAAGCCGGTTTGCCGAAGATTTTCTAAGCACGTGAAAGGCGGGTGGTTGGTATGAGTGGGTCCGCAAACAGAGCTCTGATTGACGTTTTGGAAAAACGCTTTGCTGCAAATGCTCGTCGCCACGTCGGCATCGACTGGACGGACGTTGCGGCGCAGCTGACTTCTTCCCCGGAAAAACTACGTTCGCTCGCCGAAATGGAACGCACGGGCGGCGAGCCGGATGTTATTGTTCATGATGGCGTGCTTTGCTTTGTCGATTGTTCTGCGGAAAGTCCAACCAGCCGGCGCAGCCTTTGCTTTGACCGCAAGGCGCTGGATGGGCGCAAGGAGAACAAGCCTGTCGGGGCTGCGCTAGAGATGGCGGCGGCAATGGGCGTGGAGATTTTGACCGAGAGCCAGTACCGCGCGTTGCAAGATCTTGGCGAATTCGACCGGAAGACTTCCAGCTGGATCGAGACTCCTGCGTCTATTCGTTCACTCGGCGGCGCGCTGTTCTGTGACCGGAGGTACGATACAGTCTTTACGTATCACAACGGGGCGGAATCATATTATGCCGCACGCGGCTTTCGTGGCCGGCTTGTGTTGTAAGGGCAAGTCATTGATGCGTCTACAGAATTTGGCGATATCCATCAGAAGTAGTGCCGGACCAAATGTGTGAACCCGGCAGCTTAGCCGGGTTCCTTGTCGAATTTGTCGAAATTCAAGCCTGCGGCACATAAACCCACGCGCCATCCTTGGCTTCGGCCATGCCGATGCCCGGATAGGGCCAGTGGTAGCCGAGGAGTTTTTTCTTGCCGGTTGCGGCCATGTCGAGCAGTTTCTTGCGGTTGGCGCTCGCCATTGCGTGGTCGGCGTCAAAGGAGAATTTCCACTCGGGATGGGCAAAGAAGACGTTCGGGCTGGTGATCGCGTCGCCGGTGATGATCATGCCGTCGCCGCCGGCAAGCTCGAATGACACGTGGCCGGGCGTGTGGCCTGCCGTATCGACCGCGGCCAAGCCGCTGACAAGTTCCTGACCCGGCTTGAAGAAGGATACCTTGTCCTTGATGGCTGTCATTTGCGACTGGATGCCAAGGATCATGCCTTCCATTTCCTTTGGCATCTTGCTGGCAAGATCGGCCGGGGACCAGAAGTTCCACTCTGTCTCGGCCATATGGTAGGTGGCGTTCGGGAAATTCAGGCCGTTCTTTCCGGCCGTCCCAGCGATATGGTCGCCGTGAGCGTGCGTGTAGATGACTTTGGTGATGGCGCTTGGATCGCTGCCTGCGGCCTTGATGCTCTCGATCAACGAGCCAGCAGACGGTTGGAAGCCGCCGCCGGTGCCGGTGTCGATGAGGATGGTGTCCGTGCCGGATTTCAGCAACAGCACGTTGACTTCAAATCGCGCTTTGTCCGCGTCGATGGCTGCGCCGAGAAGCTTCATCACTTCTTCTGCCGGTGCATCAGGAAAAATCATCGATATCGGCAGCAGCAGCGTCCCGTCGCTGACGACGGTCACATCAAAGGCGCCCTGTTTGAATGCATATGGCCCGGCCAAAGCCAAGGCGCTTTTGGGTATGACGCCAGCGGCAATCAGACCGCCAGAAATGGCGAGGAATTTGCGCCGGTCTAGCACCAGCGAATTTGCAACAGTTACGGCAGAGTTCCACATGGCAACGCTCCTTTGCACTTCGAAATTTCATTATAGGGCGGAGTTGGCTGGGGGAGGGGTCGAAATTGCCGAATTTTTTCGGATGAGCGGTCAACTTTTCGTGTGCTGGCACATTGGTAATGGACAAAAGGCCGCGCGTGCTGCGGTTTCCTTAGCGTGCGCACGCAGCTATCTTGCCGGGCATGGACGCTGACTTGTCATTCTATCCATCCGATTTGCTTCCGGAACCGACGGCCGGTCTCATTGTGTTCGACGGGGTTTGCGTGCTCTGCAACGGCTTTGTGCAGTTCGTGCTGCGCCATGACAAGGCGGCGCGTTTCAAGTTTCTTACGGCGCAGTCTGACCGGGGCGAAGCGATCTATGCGCGGTTTGGTCTCAAGCATGGCGATTATGATACCAATCTGGTGTTTGCAGACGGGCAGCTTTTCCAGAAGCTGGATGCGTTCCTTGCGGTCATGGGGCGTCTTGGCTGGCCCTGGCGGCTGGTGACGCCGCTGAAATATCTGCCGCTGCCGGTCAAAGACTGGCTCTATAACCGCGTCGCCCGAAATCGCTATCAGCTCTTCGGTAAGCGCGAGACCTGTATGGTGCCGGACGCATCTGTGAGGCTGCGGTTTCCGGATTGATTTTGCAGCCGGGAAGGCTCAAAATTTGGCTGGCAAAAGAATTTGCAGATGGAGTGGCTCATGTCATTTTGGAAACGCCTGTTTGGCATTGGCGGAAGCGGCGCATCCGGGTCATTTGCCGGTGAAAGCCGCGAGTATGACGGTCATGTGATCTACGCCGAACCGGTCAAGGACAATGGCCAGTGGCGGCTTGCCGGACGCATCACCAAGGACATAGACGGCGCGGTCAAGGAACATAAATTTGTGCGGGCGGACCTGTTCTCCTCACGCGAAGACGCGGTATCGCTTGCATTTCAAAAAGGCGAGCTGATCATTCGCCAGATGGGCGCGTCGCTGTTTTCCTGACTCGCAATCAATCCGGCGAGGCTGCCATTTTGGCCTTCTTGCCGTGGCTCGCCATCTGGTCGACGTAGGCGAGGATCAGCGCCGAAATGACGAAGGCCAGATGCATCAGCGTCGCCCACATGATCTTGTCGTTTGAGTATTTGGTGAGATCGAGGAATATCTGCAGAAGGTCAATCGACGAGATGGCGACGATTGTCGATGCGACCTTGATCTTGAGCGACCCGGCGTCGATTGTGCCAAGCCAGTGGACTTCCGAGTTTTCGTCAAACTTCGAGACGAAATTCTCATAGCCAGCAATGGTCACCATCACCACCAGACTCGCCACCAGCGCAGCGTCGATCAGCGACAGAATGGACAGGATTGCATCCGCTTCGTCCATTGCCAGCGATTTGTTGACAAAAGCCAGAAGCTTGCCGCCAAAGGTGAGCGCATAAATGGCAAGCGCCACTGCCAGACCGAGATAAAATATCACGAGCAGCCAGCGGGAGGCGAGGATGATGGATTCAACGGCGAGTTCGAGGCGTTTCATGGCGTTCCGATTCGGGTTACTTCCACTCCAAAAAACGGTAAACCAGTCGGGCTGTTTGCGGCAAGACTGGAGCGCTGATGAAATCGCTGTTTCAATATGAAAAGAAGTCGCAGCCATTGGCGACGCCATTGCTGTTCCGCTCGCGGTTTCTGAGAAACCTTGGAGCGGCGGCCGTCATCATTGCCGCGGCGCTTGGCGTTGGCATGACGGGCTACCACTTTATTGCCGGCATGCAATGGGTCGATGCCTATCTCAATTCGGCGATGATCCTGTCCGGCATGGGGCCGATTGGAGACCTCGACAACAGCGCCGCCAAGATATTCGCTGGCACTTACGCCATTGTCTGCGGCCTTTTGATTTTTGCCGTCGCCGGGTTGGTGCTTGCGCCGGTGTTCCACAGGGTGCTGCACCGGTTTCATGTAGAGGATGGCGGGTAGGGGCGAATTGCGGGCGGGGTATCCACACTCACTGAAAGCTGGGGTATGATTAGTCTTCTCGCCATTTTGGG
>JANPGC010000203.1:0-2966 GCA_031423755.1 Phyllobacteriaceae bacterium
AGAGCGCAAGGCGAAAAGCTGGCGTTGGCCGTGCAGGACCATCCAAATGTGATTGTCGAATGGGCGATGCGCTACGGCAACCCGTCGATGGAAAGCGTATTGACCAAGCTGCGCGAACAAGGCTGCGAGCGCATTTTGTGCTTTCCGCTCTATCCGCAATATGCGGCGGCAACCACAGCCTCTGTCAACGACAAGCTGTTCGAAGGCCTTATGAAAACCCGCTATATGCCGGCCGTACGCACCGTGCCGCAATATCACGACGAGCCCGTCTATATCGAAGCTCTGGCCCGCTCGATCGAAAAGCATCTGGCAAGCCTCAGCTTCGAGCCGGAAATTGTCATCGCCTCCTATCACGGCATCCCGCAGAGCTATTTCAAAAAGGGCGACCCTTATCATTGCCATTGCATGAAAACGACGCGGCTCCTGCGCGAGCGGCTCGGCTGGTCCAAGGAAAAGCTGATCACCACGTTCCAGTCGCGCTTCGGCCCGCAGGCTTGGTTACAGCCCTACACCGACAAGACAGTGGAAAAACTGGCAAAGGACGGCGTCAAATCCATCGCGATTTTCAATCCCGGCTTTTCTTCCGATTGTCTGGAAACACTGGAAGAAATCGCAGGCGAAGTCGGCGAAATTTTCCACCATGCAGGCGGCACCAACTTCAGCCACATCCCCTGCCTCAATGATTCCGACGAAGGAATGGCCGTCATCGAGCACATGGTGCGGCGCGAGTTGCAGGGATGGGTGTAGTTCTGGTTGAATATTAGCAAATTTTGAACGCCTCTCAGCTACCGTCTCGCCGACAGTGTTTAACCTTCGGCGGCGCAACGATGCAGAATTCCCCTCAGCGGATCGAAATTCCACTCAGCAAATCGCGCACGGCAATGATGGAAGTGCTGTGGCTCGGCCTCGCGTTCGGCGCGCTCTATCTGGCGATAAAGTCACTGGACCCGTTCTATTGGCAGACAATTCACATCAACATCGAGGGCACGACATGGCTGATGCGCCAGCTCCCGGTGGCAGCACGCGTTGGGATACTTGGTTCGATTGGCGTCGGCCTGTTGTGGCTGTCATTCGTCACCATGCAACGCCTTTTGTCCGATGCGCCTGCCCTCATCATGGATGCAGACGGCATTGAAGGCTACAAAAGCAACATCTCGAACGCCACCATCCGCATGGGCTGGAACGAGATCGGCGACATCTCAAGCTACTACGGACAAATGTCCATTTACTCCAAGCGCGATCGCATGGTTTCAAAGCGCAAGCAGATTGTGGTGCCGGCAGACTCGGTCGGAAAATCAGCCAAGGACATCGTCGCCATAATGCAGGCCTTCATGATGACCAGCAGACCGTCAGCCTTCGCCGCGCCTCAGGCAGCGCCAACGCATGTACGCTCCTTTGAGACGCCGCTGCCCTCCAGCCCGACCGCCACAATCGCACGACCAACTGTTCAGCAGCCGCAAGTGGTTGTCCGCCCCTCGTCAGTGATGGCCAATGCAAACAAGCCGACATTCGGCACACGCCGCAACTGATCCACAGTGTTTTTGACCGCGTTAACTTTGCGCACTGATACCGCGCAAATAAATCTGTTAGCCTGCGCGAACGATTGAATCGCAGGCATTCGATACATAGGTGAATTTAAGTGTGGGGATTTCCCTCACAGAAAAAGGCGGGAAACATGTTCCAAGGCATTGATGTCATCATTCCAATTCTGGTCGTATTGGCCTTTGTCTTTTTGTTTGCCGGCATCAAGACCGTGCCGCAGGGCTATAATTATACGGTGGAGCGTTTCGGACGCTACACCAAGACACTGACTCCGGGCCTCAATCTGATCTTTCCGTTCGTTGACCGCATCGGCGCGAAGATGAACATGATGGAACAGGTGATGGATGTTCCGACACAGGTCGTCATCACCAAGGACAATGCCTCCGTGGAGGTTGACGGCGTCGCCTTCTTCCAGGTTCTGAACGCGCCACAGGCCGCCTATCAGGTCTCGAACCTGCAGAACGCGATCCTAAACCTGACCATGACCAACATCCGCACCGTGATGGGCTCGATGGATCTGGACGAACTCCTGTCCAACCGCGACGCCATCAATGGCCGTCTTTTGAACGTCGTCGATGAAGCCGCCCATCCATGGGGCATCAAGATGACCCGCGTTGAAATCAAGGACATCAATCCGCCGAAGGATTTGATCGAATCCATGGGCCGCCAGATGAAGGCCGAACGCGACAAGCGCGCGCAAATTCTCGATGCTGAAGGCGAGCGCGGAGCGCAGATCCTGCGCGCGGAGGGCCTCAAGCAGAGCCAGATTCTCGAAGCTGAAGGCAAGCGCGAAGCCTCGTTCCGTGACGCTGAGGCACGCGAACGCCTTGCAGAGGCCGAAGCAAAGGCGACACAGATGGTCTCGGAGGCCATCGCCAAGGGCGATATTCAGGCAATCAATTATTTCGTGGCCCAGAAATACACCGAAGCCATGGCCAAGATCGGCTCAGCCCCCAACAGCAAGATCGTTTTAATGCCGATGGAAGGCGCATCGCTGATTGGCTCGCTCGGCGGTATCGGCGCCATCGCGCGCGAAGTTTTCGGCTCCAACGACGGCCCCAAATCAACGCCGCCATCCGCCCCCCGCAACCGCATTCCGCCGACCGGCAACGCTTAAGGGGTCAGCAGCATCATGATTGAACGCATTATCGGCGAACTCGGCCCATGGAACTGGGTCGCCATAGGCCTTGTTCTTCTTGTTCTGGAAATCGCCATCCCCGGCGTTTTCCTGCTCTGGTTCGGCATGGCGGCCATCGCGGTTGGCGCGCTGTCGATCATGTTCCAGAATGCGTCGTTCTGGCCATGGGAAGCACAGATCGTCATCTTCCTCCTGCTGTCGCTGGTGCTGGCCTATTTTGGCAAGCGCATGATGGACAAGGGCGACGTGACCGACCAGCCGCTGCTCAACAAGCGCTCGGAACAAT
>JANPGC010000204.1:0-4957 GCA_031423755.1 Phyllobacteriaceae bacterium
GCTGAACTATGAAACGGTCAAATATTTCAGCAATGAACGGATGGAAGCCGCACGTTTCGACAGGCCGATGGCGAAGATTATCCCTTGCCCGAAGTTCAGCCAGCCGAGCGATGTCCATGTCTTGGTCGCGGCAGACTCATAACGCGCCATCGACCTGTCGAAACGTGCGGCTTCCATCCGTTCATTGCTGAAATATTTGACCGTTTCATAGTTCAGCAGCGCGTCGATCGACTTGGTGTTCGCATCGGTATCAGACTCGTTCATCTCCTTGCGGATGCCAATGCGCCAGTCGCTCGCTTTGACTGTATACCAAGTATAGACCCAAACCGTCACCGCAACGACCGCGACGTAGACCCAGTTGTACTGAAGACCAAGCACCAACGCCGTCAGCACAAACTCAATCAGTGTCGGCACCGTGGCCATAATCGTGAAGCGGACAATGGATTCAATGCCCTTGGTGCCGCGCTCAATGACCCTTGAAAGTCCGCCCGTGCGCCGTTCCAGATGAAAGCGCAATGACAGGTCATGCATGTGGACAAATGTGCGGTAAGCCAGCTTGCGCACTGCGTATTGGCCAACCGAAGCGAACAACGCATCGCGCAGCTGATTGAACCCAATCGAAATGATCCGGGCAACATTGTAGGCAACCACCAGCGCGACCGGCGCAAGCAGCACGGCCGGCAAGGCAACGCCCGTCATCACCTTGCCGTTCAACGCATCAGTAGCCCATTTGAATGTGTAAGGAATCGCAAGCGTCATGATCTTTGCGACGAGCAAGAAGAACGTCGCCCAAATCACACGGTTGCGCAAATCAGGCCTCTCGGATGGCCACATGTACGGCCAGAGCGCCTTGATCGTTGAAAGTGTGGTTCCGCTTTCCGAGGAAACGGTTTTGGTGGCCATGGTCAACTTGTCCTGTTATCGCCACGCGCCGCTGGCTTGCAGCCGCAGGCGAATTTGGCAAGTGAATCAAAGGCTCCGGCCAAGGCGTTCAACCGGTCCGGAGCGAGAGAATAGCGCGAACGCTGGCGATCCGGCGTGTGGCGCACCAGCCCGGCATCGACGAGTATCTTCAAATGTTGCGACACGGTGGACTGGGCCAAGCCGACCCGATTCACAACGTCCTTGTTGCAGCAGGCATCCGCCTCAGCCAAATGCCGGACGATTGCCAACCGCACTGGATGGGCAAGCGCGAACAGATCAGCCGCCAGCCGCACATCTTTATTTTCAGGGAGATTTGATTCCATCGTTAATCGTATATCGGCGATGAACGATGGAAGGTCAATCACTGAACTGCAGTATTTTCCGCAGGCGCAGCGCGCTTTTCAATTTCGACGGGATCAGCCGCTTCGCCTTCCGCAGTTTTTTCCGGAACCTTGAAGACCTGACCGGGGAAAATACGGTTTGGATTGGTGATTGCTTCCTGATTGGCAAGGTAAATGGTCGAGTAGCGAACGCCGCGACCATAGACCCGCCGGGAAATTTGCCACAGCGTGTCGCCGCGCCGGATGATGACGGCCTTGGGCTTGACCGGTGCAGGGGCGGCAGCAGGCGTGGCGGCGGCGGTCTCGGTAGAAGCCGCCGGCGTTTCAGCCGTGGCAGGAGCGGCGGTGTCTGCAACAGCAGGCGTATCCGGCGCAATCTGATACGGCACAGATGACGTGGCGATCATTGTTGCGCCGTCTGCGGCGAGGCCTTCCGCCCGCACAATGTAGTCGCCAGCGGGCAAGTCCTTGGTGAATTCGCCGAGGAACCGGTCGCCCTCGCCCGGTTTGGCATCGCCCAGCGCCTGATCGTTCACGTACAATCGTACAGTCGCCACACCTTTGGCGCTGCCGGCGATGAAGATCTTGCCGTCTTCGGTTTCAACCGCCTCGATTGTGACGGACTGGGCAACCGCCGCAGGAGCCGTCGGTTCAGCTACGGGTGCCTTGACCTCGCCGCTGACGGCAACCTCTGCGGTGGCCGCTGGAGCAGCATCGGCAGGCGCAACGTCGGCAGGCGCGGCAGGCGTCACTTCCGCCGGGGCAACGGGGGCAGGCTCGGCGGTGGCCGTTTGCTCAGCTTCCACGGGCTTTTCAGGAGCGGTTATGATGCGGCTCGGCTTGCCGGGCGATTCAACAAGCGCAAGAACGGGACCGCTCACAGTGGCAGGCACCGATACAGTTGCCGTCTCCGCTGATGCTGCAGATTTGCCATCCGGACCGGTCGCACGCAGGACGAGCTGATAATCACCCGGTTTCAATGGATTGCCGAGGATGATGGCAAAATCGCCGTTGATTTCTGCCTTTGTCGTTCCAAGCACGTCAGCGCCGGACAACACGTCAACCTGCGCGTCTTTCGAGGCTTTGCCTGCTATCAACACCGAGCCATCTGGTTCGACGCGCAGCACATCAAACGTCGGCGCGGTCATTTCGACGACCACAGCCGGGGCGGATTCGGCAGGCGCGGGGGGCGTTTCGGACTTGACCGCCGGCTCAGCCGCCTGAGGATCAGCCTTGGCAACTTCCGTGGTCGCAGGAGCCGTTTCGGTCTTGGCCGCCTCTGGCGCTGCCGCAGGCTTGGCCGGTTCGGTTTTCGCCGCCACGGCAGCGGGGGCTGACGCGGGTGCCACCTGCGCCGGAGGCGTCTGCGTGCTGAACACCCCGTTGTAGGCGGCAATGCCGCCTGCTCCCACTGTGGCCGCAAAGCCCATCAACAATGCACGTAACCGGTTCATTTTCGCCAACCCCTGAAATCGCCTGCTGTTTTCCAGCGTTTTTTAATCGCATAAACTGTTTTGCCAGGGTTCACAAGAAAGCCCGCCATTGCGCTTGACGCATGCTTAAAGCGGCTGCGAAATGATGCCCATGAGTTCGATTCGATCCATCTGTGTTTACTGCGGCTCCTCGCCGGGAAATGACCCGCGTTACCTTGGCGCAGCGCAAACCCTCGGAACCGCAATCGCCGAAGGCGGCATGCGCCTTGTCTACGGCGGCGGCACACGCGGCATCATGGGCGCGGTGGCAGAAGCAGCGCTTAAGGCCGGAGGAAACGTCCTTGGCGTCATCCCGCGCTTCTTGATGAACAAGGAGGCGACCGAGCAGGAGCTTGGCGGCTTGACCGAACTGATTGTCACCGAAGACATGCATCAGCGAAAGCACGCGCTGTTTGAACATTCTGATGCCTTTGTCGCCTTGCCGGGCGGGATCGGGACGCTTGAAGAGATTGTTGAAGTCATGACATGGGCCCAGTTGGGTCGGCATACCAAGCCGATTGTTATGGCCAATATAAACCACTTCTGGGACCCGTTGACAGGTTTGCTCAATCATATGCGCGAGGCAGGCTTTATCCACACATCGAACCTTGTGAAACCGCTGGTGATTAACAGTGCAGAGGCAATCGTTCCAGCGATCCTTGCAGCGTCTGTCAAGCTGGAAAGCGGCGGCGGCGATGCTGCTGTTATTGATCGGCTCTAGCGCTCGCGGTGCGCCTTGATCAGCGACCATGTGTAAATGATCAACGCTGCCCAGATGAAGCCGAAGGCGGTGAGTTTGGCCATGCCGAACGGCTCTTTGAAGATGAAAACAGCGATCAGGAAGATCATCGTCGGCGCGGAGTATTGCATGACGGCAATTGTTGACAGGCGCAACAACTTGGCGCCGTTGGCATAAAGGATCAGCGGAATGGCCGTAACCAGCCCGCTGCCCATCAGGAGCGCCGTGTCCTGCCATCCGGTGTGGATGAAATGGCTTGATCCCTGCGATTCGAACCAGCTGAGCATGATCAGCGAGGGAACGGCCAGGATCAGAACTTCGAGAAAGAACCCTTCCGTTGGTCCGACCGGCAGGGTCTTCTTGAAATAGGCGTAGAACCCCCATGAGAAGGTGAGCCCAAGCGAAACCCAGGGCAGGCCGCCCGCGTCCCATGTCAGAATGGCGACGGCGATAACGGCAAGCAGTATGGCAAACATCTGAGGCCGGTTCAGCCGCTCTCCAATCAGCACGGCGGCGAGGAAGACGGAGAACAGCGGATTGATGTAATAGCCGAGCGCCGTTTCCAGCGCCCTGCCCGAGCCGACCGCCCAGACATAAATGCCCCAGTTGACGGTGATGATCGAAGCCGTCAGCGCCGCCATGGCCAGCGTGCGCGGGCTGGCAATGGCAGCCTTGATGTCCGCCGTCAGGCCAAGCCACCAGATGACGAACGCCGTGATCGGCACCGACCACAAGATGCGGTGCGGGACGACTTCCCAAGCGGGAATATGCGCGACCGCCTTCATGTAAAAAGGCAAGAATCCCCACATGAAATACGACGCGCCGGCGTAAATGAAGCCAAGCTTGGAATCGCGGTTTTCGGCTGGAGACATGAATCACCTGAATTTGGCCCAGAGGCCGGATGCGCGGTTATGCTTGGAAAGTCCCATCAGCGCCACCCGGAAACGGTGATGGATTGATCAAGGCTGTTGATGGATAGGAATGCGCTCGCACGCATGTCCCGAAGAACGCGTCAGATTGTCAAACGGTCATTTGATGATAGCCTCTGCATGCCAACATTGAAGCGGGAGACATGAATTGGCCCCATCAAAACGAATATTGGTCCTTGGGATCATTGTCGAACTTGGCCTCGCCGCGCTCGCGTGGTTCCTCATCAGCCAGCTTCAGTCCGGAGCCATGCAGCCGAGCGGGACGGTTGAGGAAGCCAGCGCGACGATTTTGCAAGTGCTTGGCACTGTTATGGGCGCACTCGGCGGGGTGTTGATCGTGGTGTATTTCGTGCTGCGGCGGAAGGAGCGGGTTGGGTGAGCTGGGCACTTGGTCATAAGACCTTGAAGTTGCCGTAGCCACCCCCATCCGTCGGCTCTGCCGACACCTTCCCCGCAAGGGGGAAGGTTTTAGAGTCACTCCCCGGCCACCAGCCCCGCCAAGCCCCGGTTCTTCATCAGCTTGTAATTGATCGAATCCATCAGCGCCTGGAA